>CALAKE010000336.1 GCA_937922775.1 uncultured bacterium
ATGAGAGGTGGTGGGGATCGGCGGCGTTGAGCGCCATTAGAATCGTGTCGAAGGGGTATCGGTTGATACCGCGAATCAGAACATGGGGGTCGTAGTGTCCCGTGATGCCCAGGAACCGCACCCTGCCATCACCCTTGGCCAGGTCGAGCGCCTCGATGGCACCGTCGGGTCCGAATACGTCGTCGAGCTGATCAAGGTTTTTGATGTTGTGGATCTGCCAGAGGTCGAGATAGTCGGTCTGCAGTCGAGTCAGGCTGTCATTGAGAAGCGCGAGTGAGCCATCGCGAGTGCGATCGTGCGTCTTGGTGGCTAGGAACACCTCGCTTCGGCGCGACCTCATGACATGTCCAATATGAGTCTGGCTGACCCCCTTACCGTATGACGCTGCCGTGTCAATGTAGTTCACGCCCAGGTCGATGGCCCTGTTGATGATGGCGGCTGACTCGATATGCTCGCCAAACTGCTCCAGCGTTGCCTGCCCGCCGAGGCTGAACAACCCGACATCGTGTCCTGTAAGGCCGAGAGGGCGCGTGGGCATCGCGGGCGCGCTGGACGACGACGCCGCTCCGTGCCGGCTCAGCATGAGGGCTGCCGCCCCTGTGGCGCCCGTGCCCAGAAAGTCCCGCCTTGTCAGCCTTCGATCGCTCATGAGTTCCCCCCCCGTGCCTGAAGGCACATCTCTCGTCACGTGAGGCCGGTCGAGAATTCCTCCACCGAGGCCGCCGGCCCTCTCCCTCTGCGACTAGAGGGTGACGATGCGAGGGCCGTAGTTCAAGCCCCGAGTAGTCAACGTGTAGGGCTGGCCGCTACCAGCGCTCATCGTCAACTACGGCGAGCACGGCGTTGGAGTGATTGAGGACCACGTTCTCCAGAACAAGCTGCGCCGCGAGTTCGATGCTGAACTCGTGCTCGGCCTCATGCACGGGAAGCCTGATGATGGTGCTCGTGCCGCCCTCGAACTCGAAGCGCACAGGCACGAACATCTTGAAGGGCACGTCCGGTTTCACCGTTTGGCGTACCCGCAGCTTCACTACTGTCTGACCCTCAGACCCTTGCTCGGTCCTCCATGCGTAGCGGTAGGTCGGGATGGCTGTGCCGTGGACCCACTGGTCGAAGAACCAACCGAGATCGCCGCCCATGTGCTTCTCCACGACGCGGCGGAAGTCCTCCGTAGTGGCAGAGCGGCCGCGATAGGTCGTCACGAAGTCCCGCATCATGGACCGAAAGGCAGCGTCGCTCCGGCCTTCGAAGTCGTACATGAGCATGCGGATCATGTGCAGGACGTAGGCGCCTTTCTCGTAAACAAGCAGGTTGTAGTCGATGGGTGAGAGCGAGGAGGCGAGGCGGCGCCCGAGCGAAATGGGGCCTGCCCACGAGCCTTCCGAGTAGCGCATAGACCCGCTCGAGAAGCCGAAGCGTTCGAATCCGTAGGCTGTTCCCCGGTCGAGGATGTCGCGGGCCCAGGCTTCAACCATGCGATCGAGAAGGCTCGGGTCGTTGTAATAAGCAGCCGCGTAAAGTGCCCCTGAATACTCGGCGAAGCCCTCAGATATCCACTGGTCGCGATAGGTTTTCCAGCCGACAATATGACCCCACCACTGGTGCGAGGTCTCATGCGCCCGAAAGGCCTCCGAAGACCCCTTGATATCCCCGTAGAAGGTCCCCGCAGCCAGGTGGAGGAGGCCGGGGAAACCCTGGCCGTGCGAATATGGAATTCGAGTCACGTACATGTAGGGGAAGGGGTATTCACCGAAAATCTCCTGAAACATGCCCAAGCTGTTGCCGACGTCCACTCCCACGTTGCGAATCGAGGCCCTACCGAGCCCCCTGCCCCGCCCGAAGACCGTGATCGGGGGCAGGCCCTCCATCTCTACCATTTCGACATCCATGTTCCCGTAGTTGAACGACATCAGCGCCACAGGCAAGTCCTGACGGAATCGGAAGACGCGTTCGTCACCTTCGATCTCATCGGAGATCAACTCGCCGCTGGCGAAGACCAAATGGTCGGGGTCGACTCTGAAGGTCGCGTCGTAGGTTGCTCGTTCCAGATAGCCGAGCATCGGGTACCAGCTTGTCGGGGCCTTGAGCGCATATTCGGCGAAGTCGTAGTTGACCGAATCGACGATGTCGCCGCCGAAGATGAAGGTGGCACTGCTCGCTTCGCCGACCGGGAGCTCCTCGGGGAACACGACCGTCACGGAGTCTTCCCACTGCTTGCGGCTCTCCCTTTCCCGAACGAAGAACAACGGTTCGCCGTTCTGGCCAAAGACCTCTCGGACCTCGACCAACGGGTGTAGCTCGAATTGCAGCGCTCTCACTCCACCCCTGGTTGCCTCGATCTGAACCTCGGCGCTACCTTCGACCAACCGGGTCCCGTCGAGCTTCATGTCGAGGACGTAGTGTGAGGGGCGAGCTGCGAGATGGTCGCCCGGGCCGAACGCGCACCAGGTATCGAGGATTCCGCCAAACTTGTTCGTCCATCGCGCGAGCGTGTAGAGGTCGGGAGCGGTTGGGTCTTGCCAAGAGGTCAGCAACCCGTGCTCGCGCGTATCGGTCCAGGCCATGAATACGTCTTCCCGCCCCTCCACCATGTCCACGAGAAGGCGGGTCTCAATGTTGACCCATTGCTTATCGAGCAGGTCCTCGCGCACGTCGGCGTGAACTCGGCGAACTCGCTGGGCGATGTTCGGCTCTGCTGGCCGTCGGATGCCGTCGGTGAGCCTCTCGGCGGTGTCATCGCTGAAACGCAGGTAGAGCAGCTCGAACGGCTCATCCAAGGTCCTCGATTCCGAGAACCTCTCGAGCTGATCCTGCTCGATGCCCTCGGGTGGCGTGAAGCTGAGTCGCCCCTCTCCCACAAAGGCGGCGCCCGTGACTTGCCCGCCGACCGGCGTCATCGGGATCCAGGTTCCGCGCAGCAGATGGAAGACGGCTGGGCCGCGGTGAATGCGTAGCCCTTGGACCTCGAGACTTCGGGAGACATCGAACCGGGCGGCCATGAGGCCGGCGTAGAGAGTTGCCGGGTCCGCTCTTGTGGTGACTTGCGAGTTGCTGACGGGAGACGCCGCCGCACTCTGTTCGAGGCGCGGCTGAGCGAGTTGGCCATCGTGAGTCTGGGCCCACGCCTGCGTGGATCCGAGGAGCACACATGCTATGACAGCCCACGTCAGGACCACCGGTGGACAAACTACGACTCTCCTCACGAGCTCCCCTGAGGGATCCGGGCTAGTTCGCCTCGATCCCCATCTCCTCCAGCAAGTCGTCGGCGCCGTAGAGCTGCTCCATGATCCAAAGGACGTAGCGCATGTCCACGTGAATGGTTCGCGTGATCGGCGGGATGAAATCCCAATCGGCGATGATGCTCTCCCAATTACCGTCGAAGAGAAGTCCTACCAACTCGCCCCTGGCGTTCATCGTGGCCGATCCCGAGTTGCCGCCAGTGGAGTCGAGCGTCGTGAGGAAGTTGACGGCCACCGAATCCAGAGCTTCGTCGTAGAAACTACTGAACTCTCGGTTCCTGATGGCGGCAAGCTGATCCTGCGGTGCATTGAAGGGCTCCTCGCCGGTGTCCTTCTGCAAGATGCCCGCTAAGGTGGTGAACGGTGTGTATTTCACCGCGTCGGCCGGTGAATACCCCATCACGGAGCCGAAGGTGACACGCAAGGTACTGTTTGCGTCCGGATAGATCGCCTTATCGAGACTCTCGTTGTAGGCGATCATCGCCTCCATCAATCGCGGTCGCACGGCATCGAAGAGACCGGCGAGCTCCTTGGCGTTGTTCTCGATCTCCATGTCGCTTTCGTAAAGCTGCACGGCGAGCTGGATGAACGGGTCATCGCTCGTCTCGAATGCCTCAGGCGTTGCTTCCATCAGAGCCAGTCTCGTGTCGAGGTCCTCCAGAGTCGTGTTCGAGTACATCTCGTGCAGCTTGGCATGCAAATCCGCCTTGGCTATCGATGTGCCGTCGATGCCGAACCACTCGTCGAAGGCCTGCACATGCTGGTCCTCGGGGAGCTTTGCATAGTTGAGGATGAACTGGCTCCACGCGGCGGCGTCGACACTGGCTTCGTAGGTACGCTCCAGGCTGCTGAGTGACTGCCCGATACGGCCAAGGTCGCGTTCCTGATAGCCCGACTCGCGCTCCATGTCGGGCTTGAGCCTCTCCCGGCTCAGCCGGTACAGGGTGCGAGCTGCGCCGAGCAAGGACGACCTGCGGCCGAGGGTGTCGTAGTACAACACCCGTGCCTGCTGCGACTGGCTCTGCGCGATCAACTCGTGCAAATCGGCAAGCGCCGCGCCGTACTTGGCTTTGCGCTCGGGATCACTGTCGATCCAGGCTTGCAGCTCTTTCTCCAGCTTCGTCTTGCGTTCGACGATATCGCTCTTGGCGAAGCCGGCCAGCATGCCGCTGTAGTTCTTGGTGGTGTTGTTCAGGCTAGCCACAAGCCCGGCGTACTTGATTCCTGCGTCCTCGTCGTCGGCGGTCGCCTCGTTGATAATGTCGAGCCATTGCAGATAGGCCTTACCGCGAGTCGGATAGTACCAATCGATGACGTTTCTGGCCTCGCTGGCAAGCCGGTATCGGCTAGTGCTGCCTGGATACCCCGCCGCCATGATGAAATCGCCAGGCTGGATTCCGTCGGGTGACACCGTCAGATGATGTGCCGGCTCGTAGGGAACATTCTCCGGCGCGAAGTCGGCGGGCCTGCCATCGGGGCCCACGTAGGCGCGGTAGAAAGAGTAATCGCCGGTATGGCGCGGCCACATCCAGTTGTCGACGTCGCCACCGTACTTGCCGATCGACTCTGACGGTGCGTGCACGAGCCTCACATCGCGGATCTCGAGCTGCTTGATGAGCTCGTATTCGAGGCCTCCGTAGTAGGTGCGAACGCTGCAGCGATGGCCGACGTCCTGCTCACACTCGGCAACCATCGTCTTCTTCACGGCATCGACGGCTGCATATCGATCAGCTCCGCTAGCGCCTGCCGGTATTGCAGCGAGCACCTTGGCAGTTACGTCCTCGACCTCCACGGTCACGAACACGCGGCTGCCTGGCGCTGCCGGCAGTTCCTCGGAGAGGTCCGCGGCCAGGAACCCATTCTTCAGCAGATTGTTCTCCTCGGTCGAGTTGTAGACGATCGACCCGTAGGCGCAGTGGTGATTGGTGATGACTAGCCCTTGGGGAGAGACGAAGGAGGCAGTACACCCGCCCAGTGAGATGACGGCGTTCATGGGGTGCGACGTGAGATCCGACAAGCTCTCAGGATCCACCTCGAGTCCGAGCGCTTCGAGCGCAGCAGCCAGTTCGGGCAGTTGCTTGGGCCGCCACATTCCTTCATCCGCGGAGGCGATGCAGACGAGAAGGAGGATGGATGCCAAGGCGAGACTGGGAGAAACGGCGCGCAACGTTTTTCTCATGTTGATCTCCTGGCTGAGGTGGTGACGAGTGACGGCAGGTCTCATCAGAGAAACCACCTGTGCCGCATCGTCTTCAGCGACTGGTAGCCGTGATCCTTGTCTGGGTGAAAGTAAACCAGAACCGACTTCGGGACAACGACCACACGGGCACCGCACCGGCTCGCGTATCCAGCCCGACCAAAAGATCGGACTAGAACGAGATCACGAGCACGAGGAGCTCCCATTCCCCAGTCTCACCATTCTTGACGAGCTGATACCAGAGAGTTTGATCCGGGGTCTCTGGGCGCGGAGTGCCAGGAAGGGAGAGGAGCAGGGGCAGCAGATCGCTGCCGGCACCTCGACTCAGGTCGAGGTCGGGCAACGGATAGACTCGCACGCGGGCACCGTCGACGAACGACAGTTCGTCACCATGCCCAGAACCGAGCTGAGCTCGGGCCAGTCGGGCGAATGCCGCTGTCTGGTCGAACAGCCCGAGACTCGTTCCACCCAACAGCCAGGGCACGTTGGGCATGAGGTGCTCGGGATCGGCCAGGGAGAGATGGTCGGCTACCTCGAGGTCGAACAGCCGGACGACTTCCTGCCCAAATGCCTGGCTTGGCACCAGGCCGGCGAGCAGGAGGACCAGAAGAGCACTACGAAGCAGGGGATTATTCATTTGCTCCCTGTCTTGTGCAAGCCATATGCCATGACGGGGATCTGCTCGCGTAGTGCCGAAACCCCCGTGTTTGCTGGCCGAGTCGCGATAGAGGACCTTCGCGCTGGGCACAATGTGTCCGGTTTTGGGATTCGGGAGTTCGATTTTGGGCGAAATCTCCTCCCGAAGGGGGGGCTGAGGGGCGTCAGACCCGACACGGCTGGTGAACGCTTTGACTTGCCACCGGCGAGCTGTCGTCACTGCCTGCCGGAGGTGCTATCTTTTCCATTCTCAGAGGTAGCCCCTACTCCGTAGATCGATACCAACAGCCGGGTCATCATGTCGATGAGGTGGATCGTCGTTGTGTTGCTGCTCGCGGGCCTCAGCCCGCCAGCGGTTGCCCTGCCGCAGAGCAGCGTCTCGATGAGCGAGGTCGAGGTCGATTTGTGGCCGGAGTATGACCGGCCTGACATGCTCGTGATCTACAAGATCACGCTGGCTCCCGAAGTACAGTTGCCCGCCGCCCTGAATATCCGCATTCCGACCGCTGCTGGCCAGCCGAACGCTGTGGCTGAGAAGCAGCTTGACGGACGGCTCACGAGCGTCAACTACGACCAGCGACCAGACGCGGAGTGGAGCTCTCTTATCCTCACCGCTTCTCGCCCGGAGTTGCAGATCGAGTACTACGACCCGAGGCTTGAAAGAGATGGGGCAAGCCGTGCGTTTGTCTACACGTGGCCCGCTGACTACCCGGTCGGTGCCCTGGCCGTGCAGGTCCAGCAGCCCCACGATGCGTCCGGGCTGACTATGGACCCTGCCGCCGAACATACGTCCCCGGCGGGAGAAGGGTTCGTCTATCACATCCTTCATCTGCAGGCGCGTGGCGCCGGCGAGCATGTCGACGTGACCGTCGAGTACGTGAAGGCGAGCGACACTCTGAGTGTCGTCACCTTGCCGCAGACGACTCCGGCTCAGCCCGGGATGTCTCCAGTGACATCTTTGCCCTCTGAAGGCGGAGGCGAAATCCCTCCCTGGATTTTCGTTGCGCTCGCGGTCGTAGTCCTGTCAGCGGGCGGGGGGCTGTGGTGGCATTTTGGTCGCGGCGCGAAATTGGCCGGTGGACCCGCGGGCGCAGGAGCTCGAACCAGGGCTGCCATGGCGCCCAAGGCTGGCACACGCTCCAGCGCTCCGCCCGTTCGTCAACGCGATGGAGCCCAGCAGGCCGACTCAGCGGCGGCCACGGCTCCTGCCGCGTTCTGCACACAGTGTGGAGCTCCTGCGAACTCCGCTGACCGATTCTGCCATGCCTGCGGGACGGAGCTCACTACCGGCTAGCCCGTGCTCTTCATCAGGATCCTGCTGCCGCAATAAATGGGCCCGCGCCTTGTCTGTGCGGACCTCTTCACAACCCCGCAACGGAGAGCGTTGAGAAACGCGGGCTAGGGCAGGGGAGTGAGCGCGATCGCAACTGGCAGTGCCGCTGCGAGCCAGGCGACTAGAACCGCGGCAGCCTGACGTAGGGTCCTTGTCGTCCAGAATGCCCAGGCGGCGGCCGGGAGCGCGAGCCAGGCTGCGACGGATAGCAGGGCGAACAGAAAAGGTGCGATTCCCCAGCTTGCGGTTCCCAAGAGTCCAATGAGAGTTGCGGCCGCACCGTTCAGTAGCGACCTCCACCAGGAAGGTCTCGGCAGCACATTTCCATCGTCCAGGGCGAATCGGGCAAGCCAATAGCAGATAGCCGCCACCAGGACGGCAACGATCAGGTAGCGAAACAGACGCCAGAAGTATGGCTTCAAGATGTCCTTCAGCGACAACTCCGATTCCATCATCTGAGTCGATGATCTCAGGGTCTCCATGTGGCGCCTCATGGTCTTGAACCTCTCG
>CALAKE010000337.1 GCA_937922775.1 uncultured bacterium
GCGATCCGGCGACCGGCGAGAAGCGTCTCTTCGGTGAGTGGCTGCAGCAGGCGCAGGGCGAGGACGTTGTCGCAGGCGTGCGCACGCCGCTTCCGATGTCGGCGCCGATAGACGGCTCTACCGATCAGCTCTCCTTGGAGACCTTCATTCCCGACGCCTACAACGGCATCGAGGAGATCGGACGGCGCCTGGAGAAGCACTACTCCGACATGCTCGACATGGAGTTCACCGTCGAGGACGGCGAGCTCTTTATCCTGCAGTCGCGGCGCGGCAAGCGGACGGGCACGGCAGCAGTGCAGATCGCTGTGGAGCTCGAAGAGGAAGGTTTGCTCGACGAAGCCACTGCCATTCAGAGAGTTGAGCCGGGTGCGCTCGATCAGCTTCTGCATCCGCGCGTCGAGTCCGACGCCGGCCTCGACGTGATGGCCGAGGGTCTGCCGGCCTCGCCGGGCGCTGCCTGTGGCATCGTGTCGTTTTCGGCTGACGAGGTCGAGGAGCTCACCGAGGCAGGCCAGAAAGTGATCCTCGTGCGCCCCATGACGGTTGCCGATGATGTTGGTGGCATGGCTGCCGCAGTAGGCCTCCTCACCGCACGCGGTGGCATGACCTCGCACGCCGCGGTTGTGGCGCGTGGAATGGGAACCCCCTGCGTGACGGGCGCCGGCGCTCTGAACATCGATGAAGAGGCGGGCACGGTGAGTGCGGGTGGATTCACGGTGAAAGCCGGCGAGCACCTCACCATCGACGGCACCAGCGGCAAGATCTACCCGATGTCGATTCCGCTGGTTGAGCCGCAGATCACGGGCGCGGCCACCATGCTCATGGGCTGGGCCGACGAGGCACGCCGCATGAAGGTGCGCACCAACGCCGACAGCGGCGAGGATGCGCGCCGCGCGCGTGAGTTCGGTGCACAGGGAATCGGACTGTGCCGTACCGAGCACATGTTCTTCGCCGCCGAGCGTCTGCCGCATGTGCGGTCGATGATTTTGGCGCAGGACGAGGAGACCCGCACCGCGGCATTGGCGGAGCTGGAGCCGATGCAGAGGGCTGATTTCAGGGAGCTCTTCGAAGCGATGGACGGGCTGCCTGTGACGATCCGCCTCCTCGACCCGCCGCTGCATGAGTTCCTGCCGCACAACGTCGATGAGTATGAAGAGCTGTCAGATCGGCTTGGTGAGTCGGCTGAAGCCTTGCACGCTCGGGCCGAGATGCTGGCCGGCGAGAACCCGATGATGGGACATCGCGGCGTGCGCGTGGGAATCACCGCACCTCCGGTGTACATGATGCAGGTCGAGGCGATCCTCAGGGCTGCGGCCGAGGCCAAGGCCAACGGCGCAGTCGTGGTGCCGGAAATCATGATTCCGCTGGTCGCCACAGCTACCGAGCTGCGTTGGATCAAGAAGAATGTCTATGAGCCTAGCGTTGCTCATGTTGCCGAGACCGGCGAGCTCGTGGATCACATGTTTGGCGTCATGATCGAGACACCGCGCGCCTGTCTGGACGCCGCGGCGATTGCCGAGGACGCCCAGTTCTTCTCCTTCGGGACAAATGACCTGACCCAGTTCGCCTACGCGTTCTCGCGTGACGACAGTGCTCAGTTCTTCCCCGACTACCTGAGCACCAACATCATGGAGAGCGATCCGTTCGAGCACGTCGACCAGTTCGGCGTGGGTGAGCTGGCCAAGATCGCCATCGAGCGTGGACGTGCGACTCGTCCGGACCTGAAGATCGGTGTTTGCGGCGAGCATGGTGGCGATCCGCAGTCGGTCATCTTCTGGGACTCGATCGGGCTCGACTATGTGTCGTGCTCGCCGTTCCGCGTGCCGGGGGCACGTTTGGCGGCAGCCCAGGGGGCGATTAGCGGCAAGGCGTCATACGGCGGAACCCGCTAGCTGAGAGCTGTGGGGCCCCCATGGGGCCTTGATAATGGAGGGCCGGATTCGCCAAGAGCGGGTCCGGCCCTCTCCCTTTGTGGTCCCCTGCGGTCGGCCCGGGTAATCACCTCGGCGGACAGTTCGCGCCACTATGGGGGAAAGGGCGGGGTAGTCACCTCGGCGGACAGTTCACTCGCGGTAAGAGTACTCGCCCGCTCGGTTCTCAGAGCGACGTCTCCGTGCCTCCTTCGGCCTCGGGGGCAAGCAAGCGCCGCTGTCGACATCAACCCAGCGCCGTTGAGGTTGGGAAGACCCGTAGATAGGCAGAGTGGTCTGCGAGGATCCACTTGCCGCCGACCGCCCGGATCGACCCCGCCTGGAAGCAGAGGAGTCCCCTGGCGGTCAGATCCCTGGAAGGCGCAGACCCAGGAATGCGCGGCGTGATCGCCGCAGCGGGTGGTTGCTCTCGAACCCAGGGAGGCGCGGGGTGATCGCCGTAGCGGACGCTTGAGCGCGGGGGCAACGTCGCCACATGTTCATCTGCGAAGAATGTGCGCGAACTGTTCGCCCAGGTGATTGCCCCGTGCCGACCGCGGCGGACCAGTGAACTGTCCGCCGGGATCATCGGGCCGCTGGACGACCGTTCATGCGACGGCTATCTTCATCAGTCATGAGTCGAATCAGAATCCTCGATGCTGCCGTGATCGACCGCATCGCCGCCGGCGAGGTAGTTGAGCGGCCCGCCTCGGTCGTCAAGGAAGTCGTGGAGAATGCCCTCGACGCTCAGTCCACTCGTATCGATATTCGAGTCGAGGGTGGAGGGACGCAACTCATCGAGGTGGTCGACAATGGCCAGGGGATGGTTGCTGAGGACGCGGAGCTGGCCTTCTCGCAACACGCCACGAGCAAGGTGTCGGTTGTCGCGGACCTCGATGCCATCGACACGTTGGGCTTCCGCGGCGAAGCGCTAGCCAGTATTGCCTCGGTCTCGCGGGTGGACCTGAACACGGGGACAGGGGAGGGTGCCGGTGTTCGGGTGCGAGTGGAAGGCGGTGAGATCGTATCGACTGATTCCATCGCTTGGCCCCGCGGCACTTCGTTGCGAGTGGCGGATCTCTTCTACAATACGCCGGCGCGACTGAAGCACATGCGCACCGAGGCTACCGAATTTGGCCACATCGCGCGGGCCGTTCAAGACTACGCGTTGGCCATGATGGAGGTTCATTTCACCCTGAGGCACGGCAAGCGGAGCGTGCTGTCGGCTCCGTCCGTCGCGACGCTGGGCGAACGCGTCCATCAGGTGCTCGGTGCCGACGTTGCCTCCGCCTGGCTGCCTGTCGAGCACACATCAGGGGGGATTCGCGTTTCAGGCGGCATCACGACGCCGGAGCACGCTCGTCCCAACCGGCAGGCGATGCGCTGGTACGTGAACGACCGGCCGATCAGCGACTACCGTCTGACGCATGCCTTGTTGGGAGCGTATGAGAATCTCCTCGATGGCGGCAAGTTCCCGGTAGCGGTCCTGTTTCTGGAAATGCCACCCGGAGAGGTGGACGTAAACGTTCATCCGCGCAAGGCGGAAGTGCGATTCACGCACGCCGGCAGGATCTACGGTGCCGTGCGTACGGCGGTGCATTCGACACTGGCCGGGCACCTGCCGCCAACTCGCATCCAGGCACGTGCCGAGACGACAGGGTTTGGGGCCCGAGACGGCGCCACCTGGGGAGCGGGGGGAGAGCCCGGCGGCAGTACTACTCCTTACAGGGGGGGCGAGCCACGCCACGCCGCCCTGCCGATCAGCGATTGGATTGTGGCTGAGGGCCGAGTTCCGGGTGATGCAGAAGGGCGGGGTCCGACCCGTCGTAGCGAGATGGGAGCTGGAGACACCTTAGCTGATACCGGCCCTTCGACCATCAGCGGTACAGCAGGGGTCATTCAGCCCTTGGCACAGTACGCCAATACCTACATTCTCGCTGGCGACGACCGGGGGTTGCTGATCATCGACCAGCACGTCGCCCACGAGCGCATTCTCTACGAACAGGTGTTGCGGCAACTGTCCCAGCGCGGGGTCGAGGCGCAGCACCTGCTGGTTCCGGAGACCGTAGATCTCGATGCTGCCGAGGCTGAGTTGTTGCGCGAGCACGAGGACCTCCTCGCGTCCTTGGGATTCGAGGTCGATGACTTCGGCGGCGCGAGCCGGGCCATCCGTACGGCTCCTGCCATCCTCGAAGGACGTCAGCTGGCCGGTGCTCTGCGCAGCCTGCTGGCATCATTGGCTGCCGGTGTCGGCGCCGAGGCCATGGAAGAGGCGCGGCGCACGGCCGCTGCAACGATCGCCTGCCACGCGGCCGTGCGTGCTAACCATCCGCTGACGCGCGAGGAAATGGTGCGGCTGGTGGCCGACCTGAGCCTTTGCGAGGCGCCCACCCGCTGCCCACATGGTCGCCCCGTGTTGCTGCGGGTCGACCACGATGAGCTCGAAAAGAGACTGGGCCGCCGCTGACCTCCTGGAACTGGGATGTCGAGCCTACAGCGCTTGCCACGGCAGCATCAGCTACGGCTGACACATGTTCAGTCAGGTTCGTGAAGGGCGCGAGCCTGGCTTGATGATCTCCTTTCCCGCTGCACACATTGGACATCCGGTCGGCTCGAACGTAGGAATGTCGAGCTCCACAAGAGAAACGAGTGGTAAGTCTCCGAGATGCGGCTTGCCACTCCGGTTGGCAATGCACGCGACGCCGATGGGGATTCCTCCCGACTGGTCGACGGCAACCGCGGTCTCCTGGGTGCTGCGCCCGGTGGTAATCACATCCTCGACAAGCAGAATCTTCTCTCCCTGTTCGAGTTGAAAACCCCGACGAAGGGTCATCACGCCCTCGACCCTCTCAGTGAAACATGCCCGCACACCGAGCCCTCGGCCCGTTTCGTGGCCGATGATCAGGCCGCCGAGAGCCGGCGACACGACGAGGTCGGGTCGGGGGTGTCCTGCCGCCCCCCACTTCGCCGCGAGCGCGCCCCCGAGCTGCTCCGCGATGACCGGATGCTGAAGGGCAACCGCGCACTGCAGGTAGCGTTGCGAATGCAACCCCGAGGAGAGTCGGAAGTGGCCCTCGAGGAGTGCTCCGGCTCCGCTCATGAGATCGAGGACCTCGTTCTCTGTCATGTGTCGCTCCGCCAGACGATTTTGCCGCTGTATATGGTCGCGGCCGGCCAGCCACGCAGCAGCATGCCGTCGAACGGGCTGTTCTGGCTCTTGCTGAGTGACGCCGAGATGTCGATCGAGGCTTGACGATCCAGGTCCAGGACGGTGACGTTGGCCGGGGCGCCCGCCTCGAGGGTCCCCCCAGCGATTCCCAGAATCCGACAAGGGTTGATCGAGAACAACTCGACAAGTCGTGACACGTCGATCACGCCGGTGTGAACCAGATGCTCGCACGCGAGGGGCACGGCGGTCTCCAACCCGATGATGCCGGGCATGGCGATGTCGTACTCGACGTTCTTTTCGTCGGCATGGTGCGGTGCATGATCAGTAGCGATCACGTCCACGGTGCCGTCAGCGAAGGCAGCGAGCACAGCGTCGAGATCCTCGGGTCCGCGCAGCGGCGGACTCATCTTGGTGTTGGTGTCGAAGCCGCTAACAGCTTCGTCGATCAGTGTGAAGTGGTGCGGAGTCACCTCACATGTGACGGCCAGATCGCGACGCTTCGCCTCACGAACCTGGCGCAGAGCGCCGGCCGTCGACAAATGAGCGCAATGTAGGTGCCCTCCAGTCAGCTCCGCGAGGATCACGTCTCGTCCGACGATGATCTCCTCCGCCGCCGATGGATGTCCGCGTAGACCTAGCCGAGTGGAGGCCGTGCCCTCATGCATGGAGGACTTCGCTGTGAGGCTGAGGTCTTCGCAGTGATCGATCACGGGGATACCGAACATCTTCGTGTATTCGAGCGCGCGACGCATCAGAAACGAAGTTGCCACAGGATGACCATCGTCCGAGACCGCGACACAGCCGGCGTCCACGAGATCGCCGATCTCGGCCATTTCCTCGCCCTTCGACCCCACACTGACGGCACCGATCGGGTACACGGCGACAGTACCCTCATCCGAGGCGCGCTCGAGAATGAGCTCCGTGACAGCCCGGTTGTCATTCACTGGATCGGTGTTCGGCATACATGCGACGCCAGTGAAGCCGCCGGCCGCGGCCGCCGCGGTACCCGAGGCCACGGTTTCCTTGTACTCGAATCCCGGTTCACGGAGGTGAACATGCATGTCAACGAAGCCAGGGGCGACTACCTTCCCGGCAAGGTCGATGACCTCTGTGTCGGAGTCCTGTGGCAGGTCCTTTCCCACAGCCTCGATTCGATCATCATTGATGAGAAGATCCCAGACCTGGTCCAGTTTCTGGCTTGGATCTACAATCCGCCCGCCCTTAAGCAGCAGTCTCGACATCCTTCGAGCTCCCGGCAAGTAGGTAAAGAACGGCCATCCGAACCGCCAGGCCGTTTCTCACCTGGTCAAGAATGACCGAGGTCGGGCCGTCGGCAACGTCAGAGGCGATCTCGACGCCGCGGTTCATGGGACCTGGATGCATGACAATGGAATCTTCGGCGGTGATGGAAAGGCGCTCGCGTGTCAGGCCGAAGAGGCTGAAATACTCGCGCTGACTGGGAAACGACAGCTTGCCGCCGCGCTCGAGCTGGATGCGCAGCGCCATGACTACGTCTGCCCCCTCGATTGCAGGCTCCAGACGGTGATGCGCCTCAACTCCCAGGGACTCGACATCCAGGGGCAGGAAGGTCGGAGGTGCCGCGACGACCACCTGGGCTCCCAGCTTGTTCAGGCAGTGAATGTTCGAGCGTGCGACACGGCTGTGTGCGATGTCGCCGATGATCGCGACCCGAAGTCCCTCGAACTTGCCCTTGTGGTCACGGATCGTGAGGGCATCGAGTAGGGCTTGAGTCGGATGCTCGTGTCCCCCGTCGCCCGCGTTGATAACGCGTGCCGAGGTGTGTCGCGCGTACAGGTGAGCTGCGCCCGGACGGCTGTGGCGCATTACGATGAGATCCGGATACATCGCCTCGATGTTCAGGGCGGTGTCCACGAGGGTTTCGCCCTTGACGAGGCTCGAGGTGCTCGCCGAGATGCTCTGGGCATCGGCGGAGAGCCGCTTGGCGGCAATCTCGAAGGACGTGCGGGTGCGGGTCGACGGCTCGAAGAAGATGTTCACTATCGTCTTGCCGCGCAAGGCCGGCACCTTCTTGATGGGCCGCTGCGAGATCTCCTTGAAGTGTTCGGCGGTATCGAGAATCAGATTGATGTCTTCGACATCCAGGTACTCGATGCCCAGCAGATCAGTGCATTTCAGCGCGGTGGCGCCGGGCTCTGTATCGACCTGGATGCCATTAGGATCATTCCCCATGGCCTGGCCCCCCTTCTCGCCAGCGGCCTGACGTTCGTTGCTTTCAGGCTTCTTGTCGTCCATCACGGCTCAGCTCTCCTCCTTGACGTCTTCGCTCGCCTCCTGCCCACCCCCTGCAGGCATTTCGCAGAGCACGACGATGTTCTCTCCATCAATTGATTCCAGACGTACTTCGACAATTTCGTCACTCGAGGTGGGGACATTCTTACCGACGAAGTCGGCACGTATCGGCAGCTCGCGATGGCCACGATCTATCAACACCGCGAGCTGAATGGCCAGGGGCCTGCCGAAGTCTGTCAGCGCGTCGAGAGCAGATCTCACGGTACGTCCTGTGTAAAGGACATCGTCGACGAGAACTGCGGTTTGATCATGCAGATCGAAAGGAAGGTCGGTTTTCTGTACCACCGGGTTGGGTGAGATCTGCGATAGATCATCGCGGTAGAGCGTGATATCGACGCTGCCGGTGGGGATCTGCACTCCCTCGAACTCCTCGATCTTCGCGGCGATGGCCCTCGCCAGCGGAACTCCGCGGGTGCGGATGCCGATGAGGACGAGGTTCTCCGTGCCGCCGTTGCGCTCGACGATCTCGTGGGAGATGCGCGTGAGAGTGCGATCCATCTGTGCGGCTTCCATGACCGTGGCTTTGACTCGCATCGGCATTCATCCCCCATAAAAAAAGCCCCGCGCGGCCGTTGCCGGCCGGCAGGGACGATCCGAAATAGCTCGAAATGTCTCTCGTTGCACCCTTCTTGGCCTCACTGAACCATTCCTTAAAGGGTAAGTTCGAGGGGTAGCCTAGCGATGCGCGACGTTGCTGTCAAATCGGCCCCCACATTTGGCCCCGAGCGCCTCCGCTCAACCGGCCTGGGGGGGAGCATCTGAGCCCGTGTTGCTGCCTCCGGAGGCCGGTGCTATCTTGCCTCCGATGCCGACTCACGACCTGCAACTCGCGCTGCGACATCTCCGCCATCTCTCTCCCACGCAGTTCGTTCTCGAGCTCGAGGGGGCGGAGATTGCGGCCGATAGTGCCCCGGGGCAGTTCGTCATGACCACAGTGGGCGGGGAGGGTGAGCCGCTCCTCAGACGGCCCATGGCGATCTACCGAATCTTACGTGGCGATGACGGGCAAGCTACTGGCTTCTCCCTGCTGGTCGAGGTCGTCGGCCGCGGTACCGCGATGCTGCAGCAGCGCCAGCCAGGCGACGTCTTGAGTGTGCTGGGACCGCTCGGAACGGCATTCCAGATGCCCGAGCCTGGCGCGCCTGCCGCTGAGCACCTGCTGATAATGGGCGGTGTGGGTTCCGCGCCCTTTCCCCTCCTGGCTGAAAATCTGCTGAGCGAGGGACATTCGGTGCGCGCGTTCATCGGGGCACGCACGGCCGAGCTGTTACTTTGCGTCGAAGACTTCGCGGATCTCGGCGTGCCGGTGGAGATATCGACAGACGATGGGTCGCGAGGTCACCACGGCCTCGTGACCGAAATCGTAGAGCGCTACCTGAACAAGAGCGGAGGAGGGCCCGCGGTGCTCTATGCTTGTGGTCCCCTGCCGATGATGCGCGCCGTAGACTCGATTGCTCGGCGGGTGGATCTCCCTCTCCAGGTGAGCTTCGAGGCGCCTATGGCCTGCGGCCTGGGAGCGTGCTTGTCGTGCGTTATCAAGATGCGCGACCGAGACGGCTGGTCCTACCAGCGGGTATGCCAAGAAGGTCCCGTGTTCGACAGCCGCGAGGTAATCTGGGAATGAGTTCGACCTCGGAATCCTCACTCTCTCTGGCGGTGGATATTGGTGCCGTACGTCTCAAGAACCCGATCCTGGTTGCGTCCGGGACGTTTGGATACGG
>CALAKE010000338.1 GCA_937922775.1 uncultured bacterium
GAAATCCTGGGCGAAAGCCGGCACCGTCGACGAGAGCAAGCGGAGAGCCGACGTGGTCTCAGCGGTTCGCCACGTGAGGATTGTTCCTCCTTCGACCTGGCTCGCGGCGAGTGTTCCGCCCTTGCGGTGCAGGCGCC
Source organism: uncultured bacterium (assembly GCA_937922775.1). Taxonomy (GTDB): domain Bacteria; phylum Acidobacteriota; class UBA890; order UBA890; family UBA890; genus CALAKE01. Next base: position 138 of record CALAKE010000338.1, read on the forward strand.
AATCGAAGGTGTCGAAATAGGTGGAACGGACAGGAGGTGCGGGTTCCAGACGGGTCGGGAAGCGGGCCCGAAGAAGAAGTAGAGCTTCTTCTCCGGCTGCATCTGATTCAATGGCGAAGCTGACTGGAGAGCGCATCATCATGAAGTCGAGAACCCGACGAGGTTCCAGGTGAAGGGGGCTCTAGGTGAATATCCTACTTCTTCTTCCGCTTCTTCTTGCCCTTCTTCCTGGCCCTCTTGCACGTACAGGGCTTGGGCTTGCCCTTCTTACACCTGCACATCAGGGGGCCTGAGTCCTCGTCCTTCTTGCTACCCTTTTTCTTGCCTTTCTTGTCCTTCTTGAGGCTTTTCTCGGACTTTCCCTTTCCCTTTTTCTTGCCTTTCTTGTCCTTCTTGAGGCTTTTCTCGGACTTTCCCTTTCCCTTTTTCTTGCCCTTCTTCTTATCCTTCTTCTGGCCCTTCTTCTTGCTCTCGTCCTTCCTGAGCTTCTCGTCGCCCTGCGCTTTCTGTTCGCCTTCGGGCTCGGCCTCGGGTGGCGATTCCTCACTCGGCGTCTCGGAGAGCACCTCCACCTCCCCGGTGACCGAATCGTTGCCATCAGCTTCGACCTTCGCCGCGGTCACTTCGTCTGTGTCGCTGACATCCGTCAGCTTCGAAATGCTCATAAAGACCTCACTTGCTCCTCGTGCCGCTTCAGCCCGTTAGATCTCCTCGTCACCGTGACGTATGCGGTCGTAGGGTTGCACTACGGAGGAGGCGATATTGCTGAGGTGGGCGCCGATCCTTCGCAAGATCCTCGAGGCGGTAGCGTAGACGATCGCCATGTCGGCGGTAAGGTTTGAATCGGCCACTTTACGGAGATAGTCGGTGAAGTCGCTCTTGAGCTGGGTATGGGCGCTCATGACCTGACGGGCGCTCTCTACATCGTCCTCGCGGAACGCTTGCTCGCAAAGATCGAACAGCGGCAGCAAGCGATCGGCCAAGTCGCGCAGCTCGTCAGCAAACTGGCCTGAGCGCGGGCTCTTCGCCAAAATCGCCGCTTCGGCGAGGCCACGGGCAAAATCGCCAATGCGCTCAGCGTCTTGGACCATGCTCACGAGAACGAGACTGGCGACCAGCTCCTGACGTGGGTTGACGCTGAGGTGTTGCAGCACCGTGCGGCGCACCATGCGCTCGCCCTCGTCGACAATATCGTCCATATTCTCGAGGTCGACCTCGAGCGGTGCGTTGTCCAGCAGCGTCGCGAGCGCGTGATCGAGCATGCGGGCTGACTGCTGCAGCATTGTCGAGACGTCGCGGAACGCCGCCTCGACAAGCGTCGACTTCTCCCCTGCGCCAAACCATCGTTCAAACATGTTTGTTCTCCGAATGATCGAGATCAAAGTATAGAACATCATCCGCGGACCGCCGCGGGTCCTCGGACTGGATCGAGGCTGGAGGCTGATCGCCCTCAGGAGCGGCCTCACCGCCCGACAGAGTGCCGCTGAAGAGCAGCAGCAAGATCGGTACCCCGTAGAAGACAAAAACGATGTAGGCCCCGGCCAGCCAACGGTTCCGCGCTCCGAGCCGGCCGAGCCAGCGGGCGAGAGCCAACGGGATCGCGCGCATGAATGGAGGCACGTAGATGAGCAACCCCGCCGACACGTTGAAGAGCAAGTGGGCGAAGGCAACCGTTACCGCAGCCGGATTGCCGGTGGAGAGAGCCGCGAGCATGGCAGTGATCGTGGTGCCGATGTTGGCGCCGATGGTGTAGGGGAAGACCTGCTCGAGGGTGACGACGCCCGCGCCGACCAGCGGAATCATCACGGAAGTGGTGATCGAGCTGCTTTGCACCATGACCGTCATGGCGGTGCCCGCAAAGACCGCCGCAATCGCGGAGCGAAAGAGAGTCTTGTGCAATACCTGCTCTGCCCGCTCCGACATGACCGCCTTCAGCAGGTCGACAAGGAGCTTCAGGCTGCCCATGAGAAGGACGATTCCAACGATCAAGGTGAGCGCTCCGGAATCGCCTGTCAGCCCAGAAACCGACTCGGCGACGGGCCGGACAATCGCCTTCAGGGGATCGAACATCTTGATTCCCCCGGCTCCCTCCAACAGCGACTCCAGAAACGTCGCGGAGCGCGCTAAGTAACCCGTAGCCATCTCGAGAGGGAAGAGAATCAGAACCGCCATCCAGTTGAAAAAATCGTGGACTGTAGCCCCCGCGAAGGCCCGCTGAAACTCCTCCCGCCTCGTGACATGGGCCAGCGAGACCAAGGTGTTGGTGACCGAGGTGCCGATGTTGGCTCCCATGACGATGGGTATGGCGCCATCGATGGTCAGAGCCCCGGCGGCTACCAAGCCCACCACCATTGAAGTGGTCGTCGAGGAGCTTTGCACCAGCGTGGTCGCGAGGATCCCGATGAAGAGACCGACGAAGGGATTGGCGGTGCGCTCGACGAGGGCCTCGGCGAAACCGCGGCCGAACAGCTTGAACGCCAGCCCCATGAGGTCGAGGCCGAGAAAGAACCCGTAGAGAAGGGCGAGGAACAGAAGTAGGCGAACTATCGTTCCAGATCGCGGAGCCATGGATATGCCAGCTGTGACGAACACGGAGTCTCAGATGGCGGCATCATATCAACTGCCGGGGGCCCGGCCCACATTTCTGGCTGCTCGCTCCGGCGAGCACCCCGAGCCAGCCCCTCCGCCACGAGTCCACACCGCCTCATTCTCTGCCGCACCAGACGGGTGCCGAGAAGTACGGGCTAGCCGTAGCGGCCTTCGATGTAGTCGGCGGTCTCCTGGCTTTTCGGCGTGACGAACATGTCGTCCGTGCTGCTGTGCTCGACTACCTTGCCAAGGAGCATGAAAATGCATTCCTCACTGGCGCGCCGAGCCTGGGCCATGTTGTGCGTGACGATCAGAATCGTATATTCGCCCCGCAACTCCCAGATCAGCTCCTCGACCGCCTCGGTGCCCTTGGGATCGAGGGCGGAACAGGGCTCATCCATCAACAGGACGGAGGGTTTCACCGGCAAGAGTCGGGCAATGCAGAGCTTCTGCTGCTCTTCCAGCGAGAGCGCCGTCGCAGGGCTGTCCAGCCGGTCTTTGACCGTATCCCAGAGAAGTACCTCGCGGAGAGCCTTCTCGACGATCTCGTCGCGCTGGTTGCGAGTCAGCCGTCGCGCTTCCGGCTCGTGGATCTTGTATCCGAAGATCACGTTCTCGCGGATCGACAAGGGCAACGGATTGGGTCGCTGAAACACCATCCCGACCTGTTTCCGCACCTGCACAAGCTCGACCTCCGGGGCCAGAATGTTCTGCCCCATGACCTCGATGCTCCCCGTGGTGCGTACGTAGCCGAGGCGCTCGTTGATGCGATTGATCGTGCGCAGGTAGGTCGACTTGCCGCAGCCGGAGGGACCGATGAGGCCGGTGATTCGCCCCCGCTTGATCATCAGATCGACATCGAACAACGCCTGAAAGGTGCCGTACCAGAGGTTCAAGTCGTGTGTCTCGATGGCGAGTTGGGCTGGCTCCGGCTTGCTCAATCCGAACTCCTCGGGATGAATCGCGTTAGCCAAAACGACCCTCCACGTACTCTCGCGTTCGCTGATCCTGAACACCACCGGCGAACAGGTCTTCGGTTTCGGCGACCTCGACGCATTCCCCCATCAGGAAGAAGGCCGTCCGATCAGCGAGACGGCGTGCCTGCTGCACCAGATTGGTGACGAGAACGATCGTGGTTTCCTTGCGGAGCTCCTTGAGGATGTCTTCGATTCGCATCGTCGTGACCGGGTCCACCGCAATCGAGAACTCGTCGAGCAGGAGAAGATCCGGGTCCTGAGAAAGTGCTCGAGCGATGGTCAATCGTTGCTGCTGGCCACCGGACAGCAAGCTACCGAGCGAATGAAGACGGTCTTTCACCTCGTCCCACAGTGCGGCGCGCTGCAGGCACTTCTCGACGATGACGTCGAGGACGGCCTTCTTCTTGATTCCGGACAGCCTGGGTGCGAGGGCCACGTTGTCGTAGACGCTCATGGGTAAGCCCACCGGCAGCGGAAACACCACTCCAATACGGCGCCTGAGAGCGTAGAGATTGCGCCAACTTCTGACATCCTTGCCAGAGACGAGAACTTCGCCTTCGACGTTCATGCCCGGGGTGAACACGTCCATGCGATTCAGCGCGCGCAGAAAGGAGGTTTTGCCGCTGTTGGCCGGGCCGATGATTCCGAAGATCTCATTCTCACGAACGTCGAGAGTCACGTCACGCAGGGCAGATTTGCTGCCGTAGCTGATCGACAGATTGCGGACCTCGAGCATCCTTGTGGGATTGGCGCGATTCTCGCCGGTCGACGCGTTCTCTGCCCCGTGCTCTACCATTTCTTCTTGTTCCTCAAGTACATGCGAAAGGCGATCGAGATGGCGTTCATCGAAAGGACCATGGCGATGAGCACGAGCGCGACACCATACGGAAGCCCCTCGGGCACGTTCGGCACCTGCGTTGAGATCACAAACAGGTGCAGGGACATCGCCATCGTCTGATCGAAGACACTCTGCGGCAGGAATGGCAAAAAGAAGGCCGCGCCAGTGAACATGATCGGAGCGGTTTCACCCACCGTGCGCGACACCTCCAAGATAACCCCAGTGAGGATGCCGCTGATGGAGTTGGGCAAAACCACCCGACGGATCGTTTGCCACCGCGTAGCGCCCATGTTCCAGCAGGCCTCACGAAAGGCCTGCGGCACCGCCTGCATTGCCTCTCGGGTCGAGACGATCACGACGGGGAGCGTCATGATGGCCAAGGTCAGGCTGGCCGCCAGGATGCTAGTGCCGAATTTGAAAAACAGAACGAAGGCGCCGACCCCGAAAAGGGCATGCACGATCGACGGAACGCCCGCCAAGTTGATGATGGCGAGGTTGATCGCACGGGTGAGCCAGTTGTTGGGGGCGTACTCGCTCAAGTAGAGGGCGGCTGCAACGCCCACCGGAAGAGAGGCGATGAGCGCTACCGCCACGAGCCAGATGGTGCCAACAAGTGCCGGAAAGATCCCACCTGCAGTCATACCGTTCGTCGGCTCGGAGAGCAGGAAATCGAGTGACAACACAGGAGCGCCCTTGTAGATCAGGATCCCGAGGATGAGGGCCACCGGCAGAATCAGCAGGATGGTCATCATGCCGAACAGCAGCCGAAAGAGAACCTCCGTTCTCCGGTGCCGCATGTTGATCTCTGTTGCCTCGAACATGGTGCTCACCTGTTGCGAATGCCGCGAACCACCAGGTCGGCCGTGAGGTTGATCAGGAACGTGATCAGGAAGAGGAAGATCCCCAGCACGAACAGTGCCTGGTAGTGATCCGACCCGTGTGCGGTCTCGCCCAGCTCCGCCGCGATGGTCGCGGTCAAGGCTCGGACCGAATCGAAGATGCTGGTCGGGATGTTGATCGAATGACCGCTCGCCATCAGTACGGCCATAGTTTCGCCAAAGCCTCTGCCTACCCCCAGAAGCACAGCCGCCAGAAGTCCTGGCTTTGCCGCCGGTAGAACCACCTTGAAGATCACTTGCCAGCGAGCCGCCCCCATTGCCTCTGCCGCCTCACGATAGGTATCGGGCACGGCCTTGAGTGCGTCCTCGGCGATCGTCGTCATGATCGGTGCCGCCATGAGGCCGAGAATGACTCCTGCGTTCAACACATTGAGACCGATGGGAACGTTGAACCACTGGATGATCAAGGGGTTGAGAATGCTCAGGCCGATGAACCCCCAGACCACCGACGGTATCGCCGCCAGAAGCTCCACGAGAACTTTCAGGGATTCGCGCGTCTTGCCGCTGGCGAACTCGCCAATATAAATCGCGGCCCCCAGGGAGAACGGCACGGCGACGATCATGGCGAGTCCCGTGACGCTGGCAGTTCCCAGGATCAGCGCCAGGGCTCCGTAGGTTGGATTGTGCGAAGACGTAGGTGCCCAGCGAGGCGAAGTGAAGAACTCGATCGGATCCCAGCTAGAGAAGATGAAACCGATACCTTCGCGAGTGATGAAGACAAAGATACCGATGATGAAGATGATGGCGGAGATGCCGCCCACGAAGACGAGCACCTGGACCACCTTGTCGATGTACCAGTCGAGGTTGCGACGATCGAGGATCGTCTGATCGGCGGGGCTCGCCCTCATCTCAGCCGGCGTCCTCTCCACGCAAAGCCACCATCAGTGTCTCGACCCGGGCCGCCACCTGCCGGTAGATCTCGCGATACAGCTCCTCGGTGCGCTGGTCGTCGAGGCCGTCGGACACGACCCCTACCTCCCACTCGAGTGGGATCGTCTGGAAGGGGATTTCCGAAAGGTGAGACTTGATGCTGCCCTCGAGGCTCACGATTGCGTGGTAGTCGTGGAGATCCTTCTGTACCGCGCTGAGAGCCGTCGGGGCGGCGCCCCCCAGGGAATGCCCCTGACGATCCATGAATTGGACGAATCGGTCCTCCAGAGCGGTGGCGGGATCCCAGCCCGCACTCTCGTACCTGCCGCTCTCGGGGAACGCCTTGCGCGCGATGGCTTCAGCCATCTGGCTCTGGCAACTGTTCTTCTCGTCGATAAAGAGTACCCAGTAGACCTTGGGGGCCTTGATCTCACCGCTGGCGGCGAAGAGGGTCTCCTCGCAGATGTTCTTGGCCTGATCGCTGACACGGCCAAGGCGGTTGAAAATCACCAGCAAGGCGAAGAGGTCGCGGATCGGGCGCGAGCCCTTCTCGCCCTCGTCGATCAGGTCCGCGAAAACCTTCTCGAAAGTAGCCTCCACTTGGCTCGACATCGCCTTGGCATTCCGGGCCAACTCGGGATCGGCTTCGTGAAAGGACTTCAGCGCCTGGTGCAGCATGTAGCGTGTTTCATCGGCGATGAGCTCGATGTCACGCCCTACCCCTTCTGGGGGCGCGGCGGTGAGCTGAAGGGCTTCCCGGCAAATGGCGACCGCGTAGTCACCGACTCTCTCGATCTCGACGTTCAGGCGAAGTACCGATGAAACGAAACGCAAATGCCCGGCACTCGGGAGATGGCGAACGATGAAGGCATGGCACTTGCGATCGATCTCCCGGATCGCGCGATTGATTGCCAGATCACCGACGACCACATCGGCCGCGAGGGAGCGGTCGTGGCCCAGGAGAGCGGCAACACTGTCCCGGAGTGCGTCTTCGACTGCGGATGCGACGGTAACGATGCGCTCGCGTATTGCGGCGAGGTCTCGCTCCAGTCGCTCCTCGTAGTGAGTCATTATTCGCAGCTCACTGAGCGAGCAGGCGCGTAGCCTTTCTTTTGGATGATGCACTGGCCCACATCGCTCATGATCCAGTCCAGGTACTCGGCGACCGCTCCGGTGGGCTCACCGTTGGTGTACATGAACAGTGGCCTGGCAACGGGGTAAGAGCCGTCAACCGCGGTCTGGACCGCCGGCGCCACACATTCGGCGCCCTCGGTGGTCGAGATGCAGGGCATCTTGATGTGATCGGTTGCGTAGGCGAAACCGCTGTAGCCGATCGCGCACGGGGTGTTCTCGACGAGGTCGACAACGTCTTTCGATCCGTGCATATCACGCGAGCCCAGCTTGTAGTCGCGCTCCGTGCCGAGCACTGCTTCGCGGAAGTAGACGTAGGTTCCGGAGTTGTTCTGGCGGCTCACGCGGACGATCTCCCTGCTATCACAGCCGGGAACCGTAATTCCCAGCTGGTCCCAGGTCTCGAATGAGCCCCCCTCGCCGTAGATCTCCGCCAACTGGGCCAGATTGAACGAATCCGCGGGGTTGTCGGGGTGGACGTAGACCGCGAGCGCGTCGTATCCGACAATCCACTCCTTGGGCTCGACGCCGTTCTGCTGGGCCATCTCCACTTCGCTGTCCTTCATTTCCCGGCTGGCGTTGGCAATGTCGACGGTGCCGTTGATGAGGGCCGAGATGCCCGTTCCCGAACCGCCGCCGGTGACGGCGATGGCCGCGTTCGGGTCAACGTCTTTGTAGGCCTCGGCCCAAGCCTGGGCGACATTCACCAAGGTGTCGGAGCCCTTGTTCTGGATCAGCGTCCGCGATGGGCTATCAGATCTGCCGCACGCGACGAGCGCAAACAGCATCAGCGTGAGAGTGGCTTTCTTCATTCTCTGTCTTCTCCGGATGATCCCAGTGGCTGGTACGTGTGTGATTCAGGCCATCTGGGACAAGGCTTGTTCTGTCGCGGTAACCGATCCACCACGGATAAAGGGAATACTGAATGGACCGTGACAGGATCAGACTACGGCGGGTCTGTAAAGATTTGATCAACGCCTCGTCAATCGACCGTTAAAATGCCAAAGTCAATTGGCTAGCAAGCCTTGGTGAAGGTGTGGTGGATCTGGGAAGTCCTAACGGAAATCCTCGCCGGAGCAGACTTGTCGTGGAATCGGAGCCCGGAATTCGGCCATGCAGAAGATTGGCATCGTAGACCTCGGGTCAAACACCGCCCGTTTGGTGGTTTACGCCTTCGAGCCCGGTCAGTGGTTCTATCTGGCCGATCAGATCCGTGAGCCCGTGCGTCTGGCGGAGGGGCTCGCCGCGACGGGTGTTCTCAGCGAGGCGGCGATGTGGCGCACCTTTGGAGCCTTGCAGCTCTTCGCCGACTTCGCCCACGACACACAACTCTCGCCCGTCCACGTCGTGGCCACGAGCGCCGTCCGCGAAGCACGGAATCGCCATACCTTCTTGGACCAGATTCACCGGC
>CALAKE010000339.1 GCA_937922775.1 uncultured bacterium
GGACAAGCTCGAGGCGGCGAGCACCTTCGACCAGGGCTTCATCACGGTCGAGTATCTGGCGGCCTCCTATTTGGACCTGGCCTACCATATGCTCACCGAGCCTACGGAGGTCGACGCGCGTGAGTTCGAGATTGCCGAGATGGACCGGATCGGATTGATTGACGAGATCATCCCGCGCTACCGCACCGGCTACTTCTCGCACATCTTCGCGGGCGGCTACTCATCGGGTTACTACAGCTATATCTGGGCCGAGGTGCTCGACAAGGACGCCTACCAAGCCTTCAAGGAGGCCGGCGATCTCTATGATCAAGAGACCGCCGCCAAGCTACGCAACATGTTGTCGCAGGGTGGCAGCCGCCCCGGCATGGAGCTGTACCAGGAGTTCCGCGGCAAGCAGCCTGAGATTACTGCTCTGCTCGTGGCGCGAGGCCTGACCGGAGGCAGCTAGATAGCGGCCCGCAGGGGGCAGACCTCCGCATAGGATCGCAGGATAGATGCGCTCCCGGGACATACCCGGGAGCGCTGGTCCAGGGTGCGTTCCCCACGCTCCCCGTGGGAGATCGGACATGAGCAGCCAGAGGTGTCTTGCTCGTTGCGTCGCCAGCCGCGCAGTCTTTTCGGCGGCGGTCCTCTCAGCGGCGGTCTTCTCGGCCGCCTGTGGTGGCAGCGACTCCCGCCCGGCCATCGAGGCTACTGGCCTCGATCAGCGCATCGAACGGGTCGAAAGCGGCATGGTGCCGGCCGTGCTGATTCGCGGCGAGCCAGTAGAGTCAGGCAACATCCAGGGCCTGATGGCAGAGCATGGTATCCAGGCGGCCAGCGTAGCCGTCATCAACGAGGGCCGGCTCGAGTGGGCGAAAGGCTACGGCACCACACAGACCGAGGGCGGTGATCGCGTTACCTCTCAGACACTCTTCCTTGCCGGGCAGATCAGCCAAGGAGTGGCTGCGCTGGGGGCTCTGGGACTAGTTCAGAATGGACTGATCGGGCTCGACGAGGACGTCAATGGCAAGCTCACCTCTTGGCGACTCCCGAGCGCGGTCGGGGACTCGAGCGGGGAGCCCCCCGTCACACTCCGGCGCATCCTCAGCCACACTTCGAACCTGAGCGTTCCCTACGTGTTGGGATATCTGTCCAGCGATGACGTGCCTACACTGCTGCAAGTCCTCGCAGGGGAGCCCCCGGCAACCAACGCCCCGATCGAGGTCGTCCCACCGGTTCCAAATCGGCCGCCCTATTCGGTGGGAGGCTTTGTTGTTCTGCAGCAACTCATTGAAGATCTCACCGGCCAACCCTATGCCGAGTATATCCACGACACCATCCTCGACCGCGCGGGCATGGAGTGGAGCAATCACAGCCAGCCCCTGACAGAAGAGATCGCGGCACGCGCCGCTTCCGGCTACGAGCCCGACGGCACCATGGTGCCCGGGCGCTGGCGCATCTACCCCGAGCTGGCTGCGGCCGGCATGTGGACGACCCCCTCGGACCTGGCCCGCCTCGTGCTCGCCATGCAATACGCCCTCGCCGGAGGATCGCGCCGTGACGAGCTCACGATGACTCTTTCATCGGAGCTCATGGCCGAGGTCGTCAAGCAGCAGGCGCCAGGTCGCGGTCTCGGCTTCGAGATCGGTGGGCAAGGGGAAGGGCAATTCTTTCGCCTCGAAGGCCACGGCAACAACTACCTGTCGGAGCTGTTCGCCTATGTATCGGAGGGTAGGGGAGCGGTTGTCATGACGAACTCCTCCCGCGGTGAGATCCTCAAAGCTCATGTCCTGAGATCCATCGCGGTCGAGTATGGCTGGCCGGATCTGCTCCCTGAAGAGGTCGATCGCATCACGCCCCCTTCCGAATCGCTCCAGGAGATCGAAGGCCGCTACTCGCTGCGCACCTCGACCGAGTGGATCGTGCGGCTCGACGGTAACCGCCTCTTGCTCGAGACGGCCTCGGCGGGAGGCGAGACTGCGGTCGAGCTGGTACCCATCACAGAGGACCTGTTCGTGCAAACGGCCTTTGGCACGAGATACAGGGTCGAACGCGGCGCCGACGGGCTTGTCACCGGCCTGACCTTGATCCTCAATGGACGCGACCTTTTCACCATCGAGAAGGTCGATACGCTCTGAGCTGCCGGAAACTCCCCTGACAGACGGGCAGAGGTCTGTGGCCCCCCGGCTCCGCTATTTCCGCTGGAAGCTTGCCAGCTGCTCCCTTTCCGCCCCCGTGGCCATCCCAAGAGAAAGGAGAACGGGTTGGAGATGTATATGATGACTATATACAATTGAGGGTATCGTGAGCATTGACGTGTTGCCGGAGTGCGTAGGCTTCGATTGGGATGAGTGGAATTCCCGGAAGATCTGGGAAAGGCACGGAGTTGTCCCGAGCGAGTGTGAGCAGGTCATGCTGAATCGACCAGCTGTAGTCGTAGATGATGCGGCGCACTCGCAGCAGGAGCTTCGCTACTACGCCTTGGGCAAGACCGACCTGGGGCGCAGGTTGTTTGTTGTCTTCACGGTCCGCCGCGATCTGATTCGCGTAATTTCAGCGCGAAGAATGAGTCGTCGCGAAAGAGAGGTGTTCGCCCGTGTCGAAAGAGCGGAGTAAGAAGAGGCTGCCGAAGTTCGACAGCGAAGCGCAGGAGCAGGAATTCTGGGCCGAGCGCGACTCCGTCGACTATCTGGATTGGGGCCGGGCTGAGCGAGTCACGCTGGCCAAACTGAAGCCCTCGACGAAGACGATCTCGATCAGGCTGCCTGAATCACTGCTCGATGAGCTCAAGCTGCTGGCGCACAAGCGCGACGTCCCGTACCAGTCGTTGCTGAAAATCTTTCTCGCCGAGCGAGTGGCGAAGGAGCTGAAATCGGCCTAGCTACGACGCCAAGTGCTTCTGGAAGAAGGCGATTGTGCGGCTCCAGGCCAGGTCGGCCGCCTCTTTGTTGTAGCGCGTATCGTTGGTGTCGTTGTTGAAGGCGTGCTGTGCCCCTTCGTAGATGTAGATCTCGTAGGGCTTGCCGTTTGCCTTGAGCGCCGCCTCGTAGTCGGCGATGCCGGCGTTGATGCGCTCGTCGAGGCCGGCGTACTGAAGGCAGAGAGGCGCGGTAATGTCAGGCACATCCTCGATCGGGATCTGGCGGCCGTAGTAGGGGACGCTAGCGCTCAGAGTCGTCCCAGCCGCGGCGAGCCAGTTGGCGTAGCCGCCGCCCCAGCAGAAGCCCATCGCTCCGACCTTGCCGGTGCACTCTGCATGGCCTGCCAGGAACGGCACGGCCGCGGCCAAGTTGGCCAGTGTCTCGTCGGCATCGAGGTTGCCCATCATCTCGCGGGCCACTCCCTCGTCGTCGGGGGTGCCGCCCTGGGGGGAGAGGGCGTCGAAAGCCAGAGCCAGGTATCCCTCGAGCGCCATGCGGCGAGCCACGTCCTTGATGTGAGGGTTCAGGCCGCGGTTCTCATGAATGACGATCACGCCCGGACGCTTCTCCCCACCCTTGAGGCGGGCCAGATAACCACCCACTGCGCGGCCGTTCGCATGCCACTCGACCTCGGAGATCTCCAGCCGGTCGTCGGCCGGGGAGACGATCTGGCGGGTGTAGTCGTTCACCAGCAGCGGCACCATCGCCATGGCTGCCGCACTGCCGCCGACCATCTTGCCGAGGCGGTCGAGAAACGTGCGGCGGTTGATGTTGCCGTGGGTGAACTCGTCATAGAGGTTGATGATCGTTTGGTCGATGCGCTGGTCCATTCGTACGCTCTCACTCGGCACTCTGGCTGCTTCGACGAATCGTGTTTCATCGATCCGGCGAAATATCCAGGCTAGGGGGAAAAGGCGCACAATATACCACCACGCCGTACCGCATCCGCGCGTGCCTCCTGACTATTTCTTGAAATGCGATCTGATGTGGTTTGTGAGCGCCTGGTGTCCCTTCCCGATTTTGTGGACATGGTGGGCTGGATGGGCGGGAGCTTCGATCATCTCGCCTGTCTCGAGGTAGTGGACCAACGTCTGCAGCAATCCCTCATAGGCGTCCTCCGGGATCTGGCCGATCAGACGGTTGCCTCCCTCATTGAGTCCTGTAAGGACGATGTTCCACACCCCGTCGGTCGTGCCGTCCGAGTTCTCGGCCAGGACGATCTTCAAGTCGACGACCATGTCGGACGTGAACCGGGCAATCTCCAGCAAGCGGGGTGGCTCGTAGTGGTTCATGACCCAGACGCCTGGGCCGGAGACGCAGGTTTCATCGGTGCGGAAGACACAGTGTTCCTCCGCGTAGCCGGACTCGGTGAAGACTAGCTCGCAATCCCAGCCCGGAATCCAGTCGGCCTCGCGGCTTGGACACAGGAGCACGAAAACTTCCCCGGCACTGGCTGGGAAGGTCTGGCGCATCCCGATGGCCTTGCGCGCCGCTTTGAAGGGACGTTGTCGGAATCGTTCCACCACCGCATCCGATCTTTCGGTATTTGCTGATCTTCGAGTATTCACAGTCGGTTCTCCTGGTTGGTATTTAGCATCTAAACACTGAGGGAAAAAAATAATCCACCTACAAAGATGGATCTCACCCGCGACCCCCCAACAGCTCGTTCATCCTCGCCAAGAATCGGCCAATCGCCTCACGCTCGCCCTCGTCGAGCTCGGCAAGATAGCGGTCGTAGCGAGCCTCGACAGCGGATTTCAGCGCCCGGAACTGCTTCAATGCCCGCTGGCCTTCCGGCGTGAACGAAACCGTCAGCTCGTTCTTGGCCTGGGGATCCTTCGACTTCAACAGCATTCCCTTCCTTTCCAGGCGCCCCAGTGTCTGCGACAAGGCACCTTTGGTAATACCGAGCCGCTCGGCGATCCGTGTCAGGTTGGTGGACTGCTCATCGGCGACGTGCAGCATCAGGTGGATCTCCGAGGGGTAGAGCTCGACCCCCTCTACCGCGACGTGCTTGCGCTTCTCGATCTGCAGAATCCTGTCGACCATCTCCAGAATCTGCGACACGGCTTGGGGATACTGGAGCTCGCTCATGTCCATGAGTATAGTATCTAAACACTATACGGTCAATCCACACGAGACGGAGTCGTCGCGGCGCTCCATCCGCGCCCGCGAGACACCTCCAGGTCTACGTCCTTTCTACTCCCTATCCAGGGAGCCGCGGGGCGGTGGCGTAGCCTATACTCTGAGCAAGACGGACGACCCCAAACGCATTTCGACACCAGCGCAACAGCGATTCCGGGCGACGCGCGCCCGGGCCTCGTCGACGGTTCGCTGCCGCGCAAAATAGGAGAAGACATGAGGACCCGACTGCCGATTTTGACCCTCGCAGTTGTTGGATGCTGGCTGGCGCTGTGCGGTACCGCGACGGCTCAGGAAGCCCAGCAAGCCCAGACCGACGCTGATGCTCTGGCGAAAGCGGCGCAGAACCCGCTCGCCGCGCTGGTCACCTTGCCGCTGCAGACGAACTACAACACCGGTTTCGGGCCCTACGAGCGCACCTTCTTCAACCTCAACGTGCAGCCGGTCGTGCCCATCCCGGGCGAAAACTGGAACGTCATCACCCGCACGATCATTCCGGTCAACAGCGTGCCCCAAGGAGAAATCGACTCGAATTTCGGCATCGGCGACAGCACCATGTCGTTGTTCTTCTCGCCGGCCAAGGGCGGCGCGGTCACCTGGGGCGTCGGGCCAATTCTCGGCCTACCGACAGCCTCGAATCCCGAGGTATTGGGCTCCGGCAAGCTCGGACTGGGGCCGACGGGGGTGGTCTTCATCGCGGTTGGCAAATGGACCATGGGAGCGGTGGCCAGCAATACCTGGTCGGTGGCCGGCAGCGACGACCGCGACGACTACAACCGGTTCCTCTTGCAGTACTTCGTCAACTACAACTTCGGCGGCGGCTGGGCCATGGGGACCGCGCCGATCCTCACCGCCGACTGGAAGGCGGATCCCGGCAACAAGTGGACAATCCCCTGGGGCTTGCAGGTATCGAAGCTCACCCGCATCGCCGCCCGGCCGGTCAACCTCCTGCTCGGCTACTACACCAACTCCACGCATCCCGAGGGCGCGGCCAACGCCCAGGTCCGCGTCCAGATCAACTTCATGTTCCCGACGGGAGGGTAGTGACAGAGGAGGCTAGCGGCTGCCACCGGACGACCGTCACTCGATCGGGTTCTTCCATCGAAGCCCGGGAAACCTGGCCAAGTCGACGTCGTTGGAGCAAAGCTCCGACTGGGTCTCGATGGCGAGAGCGGCCAGATGGGCGTCGGTGGTGAGGCGGCCCGATGTTCGCGCCGATGCCATGATGTCGGCAAGAATCTCCAGGTGCCTAGGTCCCGGAGTCACGATCTGGGTCTGCGGGCAGTCGAGCCACGATCGCACATGAGAGATGGCATCGCCAGGCTCCATAGGATCGTGAAACACGGCGTTGCTCGACATGATTCGAATGAAACCCAAGATCACTGCCCAGGGCAGCCCCACAACATGCATCATCTGCTGTCAAGATGCTCCACGTCGAACCAGCGGGCCCCAACACGAAAAGGCCACCGGCGCAGCGGGTTGGACCCGTCAGCGCCAGCGGCCTCTTGGAATTCGTAGCTATCCGATGACTTACTAGTCGGTGAGGCTGCCGAGGAAATCCTGCAGCATTGCCTTCTTCTCGGCGGCCCAGTCCTGCATCGCGACTACGCCCTCGCCGACGCGAATCATGGCGAGGTACTTGCCAACCTGGTCCCAGTTGATGACGTTGAAGAACGCCTCGATGTAATCGGGACGCTTGTTCTGATACTTCAGGTAGTAGGCGTGCTCCCAGACGTCGAGGCCGAGAATCGGCAGGCTGCCCTCGGTGAAGACGGGATTGTCCTGATTCGCGGTCGCGGTGATCGCGAGCTTGCCGTCGGAGTTGACAACCAGCCAGGCCCAGCCGCTGCCGAACACGCCGCCAGCCGCTGCCTTGAATGCGGCCTTGAACTCGTCGAACGACCCGAACGCATCGTTGATCTCGGAGGCCAGCAAACCACCCGGCTCGCCGCCGCCGTCGGGGCTCATGATCGTCCAGAACATCGAGTGATTCACGTGGCCGCCACCCTGCTTCTGAACGGCAGGCTTGAGGCCCTCGGGCAGGCTGTCGAAGTTGACCATGAGCTCGAGCGCGCTCATCTCCTGCTGTTCAGGATACGCCTCGAGACCTGCATTCAAGTTGTTGACGTAGGCCTGATGATGCCTGTCGTGGTGGATCATCATCGTCTCAGCGTCGATGTTCGGCTCGAGAGCGTTGAAATCGTAAGGAAGTGCAGGAAGCTTGTGCGCCATCGTCGGGTACCTTTCTTGAATCAAACGTCTGCGGGGGAAATGGAGCGGTTATTCTGTCGGTTTCTTTAAAGATTTTCAAATCGTTGATGGCAGGAAATCGTGGTGCGAGGCCGATCATCCCTTCAGAACTGCCTGCTAGCTAAGATGTCAGAGTTCAAAAAGGGTCACTGCAGGCACAGCGATTCCAAGATATACCCTCGATGATTCGAGGATGCCCACGCCGCGTCAGCCTCGGTTGAGGTTGTACCTCATGATGCCGGCGTGGGGGCTACCTGGCATGCGCTCGAGACCGAAGGGCTCGCCTCCGGGGCCTGTGCGGCGAGACAGGACCTCGTCGAGCCGGTCTGCATCTTCCTGGTCGAGCTGCAGCGAGAAGGCATCGAGGTTCTCTTGTAGATACTTGTCGTTACGGGCGCCAACGATGGCGGCGGCTACCTGCGGGCGGTCCAGAACGTACCTGATCGCCACTGCCCCAATGCTCACGCCATGCTTGTCTGCAATGCCTCTCACGGTCTTCAGAAGATCCTGGAAGAATGCCCAGCCACCAAACTCGTCGATGATGAGCCGGTACTTCGTGAGCGAGCGATTAGGCAGCGGTTCCCCCGGCTCCTCCGTGCCGAGCCATCGATCGGTCAGGAAGCCGCCGGCGAGCGAGCCATAGCAGAGAAGATGAATGTCATGCTCGTGGCAAAAATCCACCATGCCGTTTTCCGGCCGGTGATCGAGGAGCGAGTACTGTACCTGGTGTGCAACGACGCGAACGCCGGCTTCGACGATCTCGGCAAGGCGCGGCGTATCAAAGTTGGTAGCGCCGATGTGGCGGATCTTGCCCGATCGCTGCAGATCGGCCAGCCACAGTGCGGTTTCCACATAGCCCGGCACCGAGTAGTCCCACCAAGCGAACTGCACGAGGTCGAGTTGTTCTGCCCCGAGGCGTTTCAATGACCGGTTGATAATTCGCTCGACGTGTGGCTTGTCGAGGCTCGGCAGCGAATCGCGGTCGGGGACGAACTTGGTGTGGATCTGGACTGTCGGGCTCGCCTGAGCACGGCACCTGCGAAACTCTCCCAATAGCTCTTCGACTCCCGTATAGATATCGGCGCAATCGAAGGTCGTCAGCCCGGCATCGGCCATACGACCGAAGGCTTCGAAGACGACCTTTCTCCGCGGCTTCTCAGGCGTGTGCCCCTCCGAGAGCTGCCACGCCCCTACAACGATTCGGGAGATCGAGTAGCCATCGGCGAGCGTGACCCGCGGGGCAGGCGAGCGCATCAGTCGACTTTGTTGTCCAGCGGCTCGGCGGTCACATCACCGTGCCGAAACGTGGTCCGGCCTGTGCGCATGATGCGGAATATGGCGCCGCAGTTCGGGTCGGGGCAGGCGATGTCGGTGTCCGTCGATATCCAGTCGTTCGGATGCGTCGCGCGTTGCTTCACGGGCAGCAGCGGCAGCAGCGCGGCCAGCGAGTAGAGAGGGAAGGTCTGTCCGGCGGGCAATGAGAGATTCTCGCCGCTGAGCTCGAAGTAGTCCCCGATCTGATGGTTGCAGACCATCTCGCCGCGACATTCCACCACCTCGACACGCAGGTCGTAGAGCGTAAACTCATCCGATGCGTTTTCCATTCAGGTATTCTCCTGTCGTCGGGTCATGCTTTCCTTGCCGAAAGCGCGGCATTGATGAAGCCAACGCTTCCGTACCCTTTTACCACGGCCCGCGGGTCGCAACTCTAGTCACGATGGAGCGGGGATGAGCTCCGGCACGAGTGAGCAGAGGACGAAGGAGCAGAGCACGAAAGGGGGGTCCCAGCCCGAGACAACCGGCGATGGGCAGCTGCGGCCCCCTGGCCGGTCCGGGTCACTCACCTTCCACGGTGGCACTCTCGGTGCCCTGGCGCCCTTCGCCTTATTCCTGATCGGAGTTGCCTGGCTGGGTTTGTCGGGTGCTCCCGACGAGCGCGGCTTCTGGCCTGTGCTGCTGGCGGCGCTGACGCTCGGGCTGCTTTTGGTGCGCGATCGTGGCGATTACTCGAAGGTCATTGTCGAGGGTATGAGCAAGCCCATCGTCATGATCATGGTCATGGCCTGGATTTTGGCCGGCGTGCTCGGCGTGCTCATGAATGCAAGCGGCTTCATCGAGGCCCTGGTATGGCTTGCCGGCCGAATGGGCGTAGCGGGACCCGGCTACGTGGCCGCGGCTTTTCTCATCTGCGCCGTAGTATCGACCGCCACCGGCACGAGCCTCGGAACCATTCTGCTCTGCTCGCCCCTTCTCTACCCGGCCGGGGGTCTGCTGGGCGCTGATCCCGTGATTCTCATCGGGGCAATCCTCGGTGGCGCCACCTTCGGAGACAACATCTCGCCAGTTTCCGACACCACCATTGCCTCCTCAGCCACGCAGGGCGCTGATTTGGGCGGCGTAGTACGTAGCCGGCTGAAGTACGCACTGCCAGCGGCGGCGATTGCGCTTTTGGCCTACATGCTTTTGGGAGCGGCCGATACTGGCGCAGTGAGTCCCGAGGCGGCGGTGCTGGGCCCGGGTACGGCAGCGGTGGGTGCCGGTTCCGAAGCCGAACCAGCGGCGACCGCTGCTGCCTCGGGGCTGCAGGGAAGCCCGCGTGGCCTCCCCATGTTGCTGGCTCCCGCCCTGGTCCTGGCACTGTTGCTGACCGGCCGCCACCTGATTGAAGGCCTCCTCTTCGGCATTCTGGCTGCCGTGATCATCGGTCTCGCCCTGGGCCTCATGGTGCCCTCGCAGCTCCTGTTCATCGACACGGAGAACTTCCGGGCGGCTGGCCTCATTCTCGATGGCATGGAGCGCGGCGTCGGAGTTTCGATCTTCACGATCCTGCTGATGGGCTTGGTGGCCGGGCTGGAGGCGAGCGGTATCCTCGATCGGGTCGTTGCCTACGCGCGGAAGCGAACTCACTCTCCACGCGGCGCCGAGCTGTGGATCTTCGGCACCATGTCGGCCGCGGTGCTTCTGATCACTCACTCGGCCGTGGCGATCCTCACGGTCGGGGGCTTCACGCGCGAGACGGGCGAGGCCTTCGGCATCCACCGTTACCGGCGCGCCAACATTCTCGACATCACCTCCTGCACCTACCCGTTCCTGCTACCGTTCTACATACCGACAATCGTCGCGGCCAGCACAACGGCCGGGGCGGCTGCCTTCGGAATGCCTCGCATCGCACCCCTCGCCGCGGGCCTGTTCAACTTCCATTCGTGGGCCCTCCTGCTGGTTCTGATCATCGCGATCTTCACCGGATTCGGGCG
>CALAKE010000340.1 GCA_937922775.1 uncultured bacterium
GGCAGCCCGAGTCGGGGCCACCGATTCACGGTGACCCCGATCGAGACAGCTACGTGCACCTCATGATGCAAGCTATGCTGGCGGGGTGAGCTCGAGCGCCGTATCGGCGATCGCGGCCTCATTCGCGTACTCGAAGGCGCGTAGCAGATAGAACGGATAGGAACCACGCCCTCCGAAACCGCCCGTGACCTCGTAGAGGGTGCCTTCCTGCACGAAGAGCACGCTTACCTCGCCGCCGGGGCTGACGAACCCGCGTTCTCGCGAATCGGTGAAGTAGGTCCAGACCGCTCCGGAGAAGCCACGCTCGAAGACTCCTCGCATGCTGTCAGGCCGGCCCAGTGTGATGAAGACGCGTCCGCGGTCTGATCTCCAGCCGCGCGGAAAATCAGGGAAGCGGTCGTTGGCCTCGGCGACGCGCGCGTAGAAGGCTTCCTTGTATGGATTGCCATCCACTCTCAGGTCCTCGTCGCGCCGTGTCCAGAACCATTCGATAAATGCCCTACGCTCCGCGGTGGTCGTCAGACTCCTCCAGACATCTCGCTCGTCGTCGAGAATGATGTACTCCGCCGGGCCATCCAACCATTCGTCGACCTGGCCCTCGAAAAGGGCCATGGCCTCGGCCGCGGTCGTAGGTGAATCGTCCGCGGCAAGTGCCGTTGAGACGATGCCGGGAACGAACGCCAGAATGCCGAGAACGCCGAGCGTTGCGACCACATGAACCCGATTGTCGATCACTGTGCTTCTTGCCATCTTGCCCTCCTCTGTGAAGACTGCCTCGCTCCAGGGTTTTGCGACTTGTTGGACGCGCGTCTACAAGGAGCAAGCTCCATGCCAGGCCGGGCATGAGGCCAGAGCTGCGGTGTCAGCTTGGCTACTCGAGTCGGGGCCAACTTCTGCATCAAGCACTTCGAGGCGCGGAAACACTGGGTTCCGCACGAGGTCGGCCTGAGCCGACTGGAGCAGGAATGTGTGCACACACGCACTCCCAGGCCGCGGCACCGGCGCCACCCCACAGGGCAAACGGCCGCATACGGTCAGTCCTCCATGTCGGCCGGTGGTCGGGGTCAGGGGGTGGACAACTCCCTGCGGGCGAGGGGGTCGGCGGTGCCCAGGCTTGAATGCTCTCCGCGAATTCGTACCCTGGGGGTGCGAAGTCGCAAGGATCGGCTAGAGCCCGCTGGCCAGCAGTTCAGTATCTGCTGCGCGCGCACGGGCGAGACAGGGAGGCAAACACGAGATGAAACGAGTCCTAGCATTTGCCGTGGTGTTGGTCGGCTTGGCGGGTCCGCTGTCGTTCGCGGACGACTACCCACGCCAATCCGGTATCGACGTCAGCCATTATGTCTTCGAGCTCACGCTGGGAGATGAAAGTGACGAGATTCTCGGCCGAACCACTGTCCTGATCGAATTCCTCGCCGACGGGGTCACCGAGTTCGAGCTCGATCTGGTCGGCGCCACGACCGATGCCACTTCCGGTGTGGTGACGGGGATGAACGTCACGGGAGTGTTTGCCGGTGAGGACACGCTGACCTTCTCCCACACAAACGACCGCGTCCGCACGCAACTGCCTTCTCCATCTCATGCCGGCGAGAAGAAGAGCTTCACAGTCGAATATCGCGGCGTTCCGGCGACAGGCCTGATCATTGGTGACACGAAGTACGGTGACCGGTCGTTCTTCAGCGACAACTGGCCCAACAAGGCACGCAACTGGCTGGCGACGCTCGACCACCCGTACGACAAAGCGACCTCTGAGATGATTGTGACCGCCCCAAGCCACTATCAGGTCATCTCGAACGGGCTGCTGATCGAAGAAACTGACCTGCCGGACGGCAGGAGATTGACGCACTGGAAGCATTCGGTGCCCATCGCGACTTGGCTCTACGCTCTCGGCGCGGCCCGATTTGCCGTTCAACACGTTGACGACTACCAGGGGAAGCCGATACAGACTTGGGTCTACGCTCAGGATCGAGACGCCGGCTTCTATGATTTCGCCGTCCCAACCAAGCACGTTCTCAAGTTCTACGGTGATTACGTCGGGCCCTTTTCCTACGAGAAGCTGGCGAACGTGCAGGCGAACAGCGTCGGGGGTGGCATGGAGGCGGCCACGGCGATCTTCTATGGCGACAATTCAGTAACCGGAGACCGCAGCATTCGCTGGCGCAATGTCGTCATCCATGAGATCGCTCACCAGTGGTTCGGGAACGCGGTCACTGAAAGCGACTGGGATGACGTCTGGCTCAGTGAGGGGTTCGCAACCTACTTCACCAGCCTGTTCATAGAGCACGCGTATGGTCGCGACGAGTTCGTCGACACGATGAAGAACGCCCGGCAGAGAGTCTATTCGTTCTACGAGGACCGGCCAGACTACCGCATCGTGCACGACGACCTCAGCGACATGAGCCAGGTGACCACCGGCATGCAGTACCAGAAGGGTGCCTGGGTGCTGCACATGCTCAGACGTATGGTCGGCGACGAGGTGTTCCAGGAGGGCATCCGTCGCTACTATCGCGAGTTCCGGGACAAGAACGCCACCACGGCTGATTTTCAGCGGGTCATGGAGGAAGTTTCGGGCATGGAAATCGGCTGGTTCCTCGAGCAGTGGCTCTATCAGGGTGGCAACCCCCGATACAGGGGTGGCTGGAGCTACGACGCAGAGTCGGGGGAGCTGCACGTAGAGCTCAACCAGGTCCAAGGGGGACCTTACGAGTTCAAGATGCCCATCGAGTTGGGGATCTACTTGGAGGGTGAGACGCGTCCCCGAATCGAGGTTCTGAAGGTCAACGACCTCGAAAACAGCTTCGTGATTCCTCTTGCTCAGGAACCGAGCGCGGTGGTCCTCGACCCCGGTACATGGGTGTTGATGGAGGCGGACTTCGGGCGCTAGCTAGCGGGAGATGAAGCCAACGTGCTGGCGTTGCGCCGGACCGCCTGCTTGTAGGCTTCCAGCAACTCTCCGGGTTGCCGCATCTCCATAGGCCCGTACGGTGCCGGCAGCCGGACGGTCTCGCCGGGCGGCGGTGGCTCGAAGGGCACGAAGAC
>CALAKE010000341.1 GCA_937922775.1 uncultured bacterium
CCACCGTCGTGAAGGACACCTGGACGAACGAGCACGAAGGCAAAGAGATCTGCAGCATGGCGATCGTGCTCGATCCGGAGGGCAACATGTTGATGCTGCACCAGATGGCCGCATGGCGGGCGGAGGGCGGCGAATAGGCAGGCGTCAGGTCAGCGGTCGCGATCGTCGCCGCTAGTCAGCCGACAACAGGTTTGCGATCTCGCCCCGGATTGGCGACACCGGTGCGTGATCCCGGCGCGTGAGCAAGTCCGACTCGGGAGTTCCAGCACGTAGCTGGGCCAGCCATTCTTCGGGGTCGAACTCGACGCCTATGGGGTTGTCGTCCCAGGTGGCGTGCATGAATTCAGTGGCCTCCTCGCTCGACTCGCAACAGTCGACCTGGAACTCCATCTGGTTGCCATCCGGATCGGCGTAGTAGAGCGACACCGTGATCCCGTGGTGGATACACCAGTACGGACTAATACCTTCCTGCTCGAGTCGCGAGTACGTCTCGAGCAGGTCGCGCAGAGACGCGAAGGTGTATCCGACGTGGTCGACGCCAATCGCACCTCTCCGCTCGAGCTCGGTGCCGTCCGGCTGGAGGACCGCCAGGTTTGCGAACGCGAAGCGGTGGTGCTCGTCGTCGAATGTCAAAAACGCCAGGGCAGGGCTCTGATGTTGAACCTTCGCGCCAAACACAGTCGTGTACCAGTCGAGCATCTGCTCATAGCGGCGGGTTCGGTATACGACGTGAGCGACCTTTGTGGGGCGAGTGTGCGACATGGGTTTCTTCTTTCTCCATCAGGAGCTGCCGTTCTGGGCCGGGCGAGAAGCGTCTGGTCGCAGCCTCAGCCGTGCAGGTGGAAGACCTTGTTCATGATCTTCCATTCCCCATCGACTTTGAGCAGCGTGAGCATGTCGGTGAAGCGGTGCCCGGTCCAGTTGTCCATCTCGAGCCGCGCCATGGCGATCGTGCCGGCGATCTCAATGCTGGCAATCCGAAGCTCCAGCTCCGTCGCCGGGCCGTTCTGGTCATTCCAGTCGAAGAGCCCCTGGATCGGGCCGGCAAACAGGTCGGGGCCGACATAGCCGAAGATCGTCGCGTCCTGGTGGAAACCGGGCTTCATGTCGTCGCCGCGCCCCGACTTGGCTCCATCGATGTAGTGCTGGATGGTCTGGGTAATCGCGTCGTACTCGTTCACCATGGTTGGGGCGTCGCTCATAGTTCTTCTCTCTTTTTGATGGGAGTTTTAAGGCCGTACGTACGTCCGACGAATGGCCAGAGGGCGCAAAGCCTACAGTACGCAGAGGAACGTTGGCAATTGTCCGGCTTTCTTTCAAAGAGCCACTTGAGGACTCTGGATTTCTCTGGCCGTTCGCGACCGAGCTGCCGGCTATTCTCTCGCCCAATGAGCTGTTCGCCCGGCCTCGCCTCATCGCGTGGTGAGGGGAGCGGCAAAGATGCCGATCAGACAATTCTGCTCATCCAGAGTGATTTTGAAGGCGCAGATTCTAGGCGGAGAGCCCGCAGAATCCAATAGAGATGCTCAACGCACCTACCTCGGCAGCAGCCGCTCCAACTCCTCGACCAGGTCGAGCACGACGAACAGCCGTGTCGGCTCGCCGGGCATGCGCGCCAGGGAGAAGAGAAAGCGGTCGCCTTCGGGGGCGATGTCGAAGCCCATGGCCCCCGGTGGCGAGGTCCAGACCATGGGCGTCGGCCGGAATAGGATCTCCGGTACCGACTGCTTGAATCCCGGCTCGAAACCTACGTCCATCGCCATCACCGCCTGGTTCCAGGGGGTGAGGTAGAAGAGCCGTGTGCCGTCGGGGCTCCAAACCGGCCAGTGGCCGTTGTCCGATGAAACCCGAATCCTGTCGCGGGGCCTGTCTAAGGGAGCCACGAACACGTTCGGGCGCTCCTCCACGCTCCGCCAGAGACCAGTGTGATAGGCGACCCAGCGCCCATCCGGGGAGAACCGCGGCCCGCTCTCCCACTCCGTGGAGGCCAGAAGCGGTCGTGCCTCACTCCCCGGCTGAAGCGGCAACATCCAGATGTCCATTCTCGTTTCCGGGTGCAGCTCGATGAAGGCGAGTACTGACCCGTCCGGCGCAACTGCCGCTGGCCAAAGCGCGTTCTCCGATCGCCACAGGAGCTCGGGCTCGCCCGGGGTGGCGATCGCGGCCGATTCGATCTGCCAGGAGCTCTCCGATTCGACAGCGTAGTAGACCCGGTCGCCGTCGACCGACCACACTGGCGCCGCGTAGCTCCCGTCGGGAGTGAGACGTTGGAAGATGCCGTCCTCGTCGATTTCCCGCACGCGAATGTGCGTCACCTCGGGGGCCTCCCGAGAGGCACAGGTGGCAGCAACGCGGTTCCCGTCGGGCGACAGGGCCGTGTAACTGCACACTGTGTCCTCGGTCCAGGAGATCTCTGTGGCCGTGCCCGTCAGATCAACCAAAGCGGGGCGCTGGCCGAGTACCTCGGGCCGGTCCGTGTACAGCAGCACCCCGGCGTCGGAGACCGCGATGCTGGAAGTTGGCCCGACGGTGAAGACCCTCACCTCCTCGGTGCCGAGATCACCACCAACTGGATCGAATCTGCGGGCCCGCAGCGCACCGTCGCGATTGTAAAGGAGGTGGCCTGAGCTCAGGTACCGCGGATAGATGGCACCTTCGACCACAATTCGCTCCTCGCCTGTATCCAGCCGGTGGAGGCAGACTGCGACGTCGGCCAGGCCGGGTTCGCGTTGGCGAGTCGGGCTCTCCCGTAACACTCCTGCCAGAAGCCACTCGCCTCCCGGCAATACCTGTGTCCACGCGTGGGATTGAACTTCAACGACGCCCCCTCCTTCGGAGCGGCTCTGATCGGACAAGATTTCCTCGGAGGGACCACCCGTTGGAGCGACGCGACGCAGCGTGGAGCCCGACTCGTCAACCGCCCCGAAGTAAATGAATCCGTCGGGCTCCCAGGAGCTGAAGTTCGGACGACCTCCCACCAAGACCTCCCTCGACGGCCCTCCGCGCGCTCCAATCGTGCGGATCGCTATGGGTCCCCCCGGGTAGGTCAGCCCGCTGAACGCGATCTCGCGGCCGTCGGGTGAGAAGCTGGGTTGCACAGCAAAATCGGTATCTTCCAGCACCGTCCATTCGGCCTCGTCGATGCCCTTGACGAGGAGATGGTGCCCGCCCGGGCCGCGGCCGCTGTAGGCCAGCAGCCGGCCGTCAGGGGACACAGCCACGAAGTTGAAGAGCGTATAGCCGGGGTGCAGCGCGACCTCGAACCGTTTCATCAGGGAGGCGCCGTTCGTGCCGTTGGGGGCTGCGCCGCCGTCGGTCGCCCCGCCGCCCGCCCGCATGCCGTCCTCTGGTTCCGACCGCCCGAACCAGCCCAGATTCAGCGCGAGAACGACAGCGATCACGGGCACCAGCAGAATGGCCACCCTCATGATCCAGGTCCAGGGCAGCAGCCCGCGTCCTCCTCGGCCGGCGCCGGTCGGAGTGACTGCCGGAGACGTCAGATCGGGGGGGCTCAGAGGACCGTCTACTCTCGCCACTTCAGCGATGAACAGGTATCCCCGTCCACGCACTGTCTTGACATAGGTCGGGCGCGCCGCGTCATCGTCCAAAGCCTGGCGGATGAGCTTCATGGCCTCGAGCAACGAATGCTCGGCCACCGTCACCTCGCCCCAGGCGCAATCGAGGATCTCCCGCTTCAGAAGCAGCCGCCCGGGCTGCTGAAGCAGGCACTCGAGCACCGGGGCCGCACGCTGCGCCAACTCGACCGGCTTGTTGTCGCGAGACAGCTGTCCCCGAACGGCGTCAAATCGGAAGTCGCCGAACTCGTAGATGGCCATTTTCGGTGGCTCCAGAGGAAAACTCAGACAACTTTATCGCCTAACTCATGAAGCCTCCACGGGATAGCGGCAAGATGCGGCAACCAGGCGCAGGCTGTTAAGGCCACATCTGAGCCGTGGCCCGCCTAAGCCACACTCTTGCCACAGCCTGACGAAGCAACCATTGCGGTCCGGCCACAGTCGAGCCCGCGCCGAACCAGGAAGGGAGGAACATCCATGACGCTCACCCGAGAGAATCTCTGGTCCGTCGTCTGTGTCTTGTTGGTGCTCGGACTGATTGTTGTCCAGGCCGGCGCTGCCGAGCCCCCGGGGCAGAAGGGGAAGAATCCGCCTGGCGGCAGCACGGACATCCCCACGATGTTCGAGTTTCTCACGTTTGCACCCCCGGGGCCCGTCATGGACATCCACCCGGACTTGTTCGGCCCGTACATCCACGACGAGCATGGAATCGTGGCCAGAATGGGTTCCAGAAGTGGCGCTGCCACGCTCGAGACGAAGGACGGGCCTCGGGCCCTCCGAGTGGATTTCTATGATCAGTCTGAGGACGGGGGATGCGATTTCGGGGAGTGCGAGCGCCCTTGGACGTTGCCCCCTGTGCAGGACCTGGTCTCCGTTCCCCAGAACCGGCTCGGCATGTTCCTCCGTATCGGCAACAACGTGGATCTGCGTGACATCGCAGTGGGCGCGCAAGTGTCCGACCCGCTCCACATCCGTATCAATACCGGCGATCGCGACTATATCTACTTGAAATACTATCCCGCGAGCAATCACAAGAAGTCGCTCTGCCCGATCCTCAGCGAAGAGGAAGGGGAGACGGTTTATGCCCAGGTGACGAAGCTCAGCGACACGGTGTGGGAGGTGGAGGGTATGACGGCGAGAGTCGAGGAGTATCTCGGCAACAAGGGGTACTGCCGCGGATACGCCAACATGCCGGTGATCTTCACGATCACGCTCCTGCAGTAGCGAAACCGACGCCCGATCCGATTCCTCCCAGGGACTCCTCTCGGGCGAATGGCAGAGGGCGCGCCGCAGTTTCCTGGCGGGACGG
>CALAKE010000342.1 GCA_937922775.1 uncultured bacterium
ACGCAGGGGATCTCCATCATCGAGGCGGCGCCGATGGCCTCTGTCATCAGAGCGAAGCCGCCCCCGGATGTCGCGCACATCGAGCGGCAGCCCGCGTGGGCAGCCCCAATGACCATGTTGGCAACGGCGATCTCGTCCTCCATCTGGCGCACCATGATGCCGAGCTCCTGGGCGTTCCGAGCCATCCAGTGCAGAACTCCAGTGGCCGGGCTCATTGGGTACGCGACGTAGAACTTGACGCCCGCGGCAGCGCCACCCATGGCCAGCGCGTCGTTACCGTTCCACACGGCCTGCGGCTTGCCGCCGTCAGGAGCCGGCATCGGAAACGCCTCGAAATGGGCTGTCGAGTAGTCGTAGCCAGCGCTCGCGACGTCGACATTCTGTTTTACGATTACCTCACCCTTGCGCTCGAACTGCTGCACCAGCGATGCCTCGAGAACGTCGAAGTCGATGCCCAGCAGGTGATTTACCACTCCGAGGGCCAGGGTGTTCTGAAGCAGCTTGTTGGGGTTCTTGTCCGTGAGCTCGCCGGCAGGAATCGGGCAGAGCTGAACTCCGTCAGCAGCCTCGCCCGGCGTGATCGAGTCGCTGTTGAACAGCACTCGCGAGCCACGGCCCATCAGGCCCAGGTGCCGGTCCATGGTGTCCTGGTTCAGGCACACGAGGACGTCGAGCTTGTCGCCGTGATTTGTGACCTTTCTCTCACCGACACGCAAGGTCAGGAGAATATGGCCGCCGCGGATAATCGACTGGTGCGCGTTGTAGGCATAGATGTGGAGACCGCGCCGCACGAATGTGCGCGCCAGGATGTCGCCGGGGGTCGCGAGACCCTGACCTGCAGCGCCACCTATGGCTATGGCGAGATCGAAATTCGATGCACTCATTCTATTGCTCCGGAAATATGGAATCGTGAGTTCTGCTTAGAGAAGGCAAGTCTACCTTGGGACCGAGATGACTTCTAGCGTGCCTGTGGTGCCGAGCTCACGAGAATCGAGGATCTGATAATCCGGGAATGAGACCGCCGTTCGATTTTGAAGTTTCGACACAGCTGAAAATGGCTACCCGAGACTCCGGGGCGACGGCTGCGTGATTCTCACCGCAGTTTGCTAGCGTGGGATTTCGTCGATCCAGGGTCGCCAGACAGTGGCGGGCAAGAGCTGGATGATGGCGTGCGCCGTGGCCTTCGCGTAGGCACGATCAAAGGCCCGATCGTCATTCCTGCCGAACTTCTTCTCTCTCCATGCACCGATGCGAGTGCAGCGTTGCCGGTGGTCACGGACCTCCACCAAGACCTCGATGAAACGACGTCCCTCGGAGAATCCGCCGCGGTCGGGCATGACGCGAAGATCCCCGAGTCGCTGAGCTCCTGCCACGATGCTTGCGGAAAAGAGCTCGACCTCGCGGAGCTGCCGGTCGATTTCGTTTTCGGCCCAGAAATCGACAAGCTCGCTGAAGGTGAGCTCCTCCAGCGCCCCTCCTGTCATCGTACTGGGTCGAATCCACATGAGCTTGCTGTCACTCCGTTCCGGACACGATGTTCGGTCCAACGGGCGCACTATAGTGGTCATCGCTCGGCAGGGTCAAGATGGTAAACTGGGGTCGCCATGAGCACTGAAATCGGGTTCTTCGCCGCCTTTCTCGCCGGGGTCGTGTCGTTTCTTTCGCCCTGCGTGCTGCCCCTTGTTCCGGGCTACCTTTCGTTCATCTCCGGTGTGTCGCTCGAGGAATTGAAAGACGAAGAACGGGGCAAGGAGATCTCACGCCGAATCTTGGTGAATACCCTGTTTTTCGTCCTGGGGTTCTCCATGATTTTCATCGCCCTGGGAGCCTCGGCCAGCTTCATCGGGCAGGTCCTCATGGACAACCAGCGGATCCTGCGTTACGTAGCCGGCAGCATTGTGATCCTGTTCGGCCTCCATCTGGTGGGAATCCTCAAGGTCAAGTGGTTCTACCGCGAGGCACGTTTCCATGGACCCAACGTCGCCAGGGGGCCCGGGGGAGCAGTCCTGCTGGGCCTGGCCTTCGGCGCCGGCTGGTCCCCCTGTATCGGGCCCATCCTGGCCGGCATTCTGGCCTACGCAGCCATGCAAGATACGATGTGGGGTGGGATCGCCCTTCTGGCCGTCTATTCGGCCGGTCTCGGCATTCCGTTCATCCTCGCCGGGCTGGCCACGACGTACGCGCTGCGCGTGTTCGACAACGCGAAGAAGTTCCTTTGGGTGATCGAACGGGTCGGTGGGGTGCTGCTGATCATTGTCGGTCTGTTGATTTTCACCGACAACTTCCTGATCCTCGCTCGGTACTTCGACTTCCTGAACCGCTT
The DNA here is from genome assembly GCA_937922775.1 of uncultured bacterium. Taxonomy (GTDB): domain Bacteria; phylum Acidobacteriota; class UBA890; order UBA890; family UBA890; genus CALAKE01. Next base: position 2,324 of record CALAKE010000342.1, read on the forward strand.
CGCGCTCTAGCGGGCATTCCTCACTAAGCTTCCGCAGCTAGCCCCGTGTCCACCTGAGTGCCGGGCCATGTGACACTGAGGGGCACGCAGGAGGCGACTCGCTGAGCTCGGCCTATCCGGCTGAAGCCTCCCGCGTGCCCCTCAGCGCCACCAGGCCCGACTTCCTCGCAGCCAGCGACCTCCCCGCGGCGAATCCTCATAATGCCCCCGGTAGTCAACGGGGAC
>CALAKE010000343.1 GCA_937922775.1 uncultured bacterium
TCATCCACACGGCGACGCTGGTTCACGACGACATCCTCGACGAGGCCAAGGTACGGCGCGGCCTTGCCGCGGCGAATCAGATCTGGGGCAACCAGGTAGCGGTGCTGTTGGGCGATTACATCTACATTCGCTCGATGGCCATGAGCGTAGGTCTCGGCGACCTGCGCATCGTCCAGGTCCTCGCCGACGCGACGAGCCGGCTCGTCGAAGGCGAGATCCTCGATGTGTCCCATACGGGCGACGCCAGCATGACGAAGGAGATGTACATCGACATCTTGGATCGTAAGACGGCCTCGCTGTTCGCCGCTTGTAGCCAAGCAGGCGCGATGCTGGCGGGTGCCCCGCGGACTATCGAGGAAGGTCTGGTCAGCTACGCCTGGAATCTAGGCATGGCCTTCCAGCTCGTCGATGACTGTCTGGACTACGCTGCTGATTCCGATAGCCTTGGAAAACAGACTGGCACCGACCTGCGTGAGGGAAAGGTGACTCTGCCCGTCATCTATCTCCTCGAGCGTGCTACGGGAGAGGCCCGGGAGCATGCGCTGAACTGCCTGGGCAATGAAGACGTAACTGCTGAGAGCCTGGCCAGGGTAGTGGCGGACATGCAGGAGCATGGCTGCCTCGAGGACTCGCTCAGCGAGGCGCTCGACTATTCAAGAACGTCTCAGGAAGGTTTGACAGGCTTGCCGGACTCGCCTGCCAAGGAGGCGCTTGCTGAGCTGCCGGACTTCGTCATCGCCCGCCAGCACTGAGGGCCCGCAAAGTGTTTTCCTCGAGCTCCCGGAACTTGCTAGACCTCGCATCACGACCCGCTCTGATGTTGTTCGGGTCGGCCGGAGCAGCGCTCTGCCTCGTTGTGGCAGGGTGCGGCGGGCCGCCCCCTATCAGCTCGCTGGGGCCGCGCCCCGTCTATCTCGAAGCCGACAAGGCTGCGCTCATCGAGCGAGCCAACGCCTGGACCGGGGCGGCGATCTATGTCAAAGGGCAGTTACGCATGTATTGGGCCGGCAACGAGGACGAGCGCCACGTGGACGTGAGATTGTACGCGACCCGCTCCGGTGCGATTCGTATGCAAGGCAATCGCACGCTGGTCGGGCAGATCTTCACGCTGGCGGCCGACGGGGCCGAGTTTTTGCTTCGTGTGCCCTCGCACGCGACCACGTATCTGGGGGTGTCCGCCGCCCCTGCCGCCCCCGACCCAGAACGGCCCTACTTCTCACTGCGACCGCACCATCTCACCGAGGCTCTCTTGCCTGAGCCGCTACCCACCGGCGACTCCTCGAGAACGCAGGTGGCCCTCGGGACGTACCCCGACAAGTATGTTCTTTCCTGGTGGCAGGCGAGCGCGACGGGGGAAATCTCGCTTCGTCGGCGTGTCACGATCAGCCGGATCGACCTCCGCGTTTCACGCATCGAAGCGTTCACGATGATGGACGGCAGGGTAGCGTTCGACGCAACCTACGGGAGTTATCTCGGACCCGGTATTGACGCATATCCAGGCACCATCGAGGTGCGACGGCCTTGGGAGGAGCTTGTCTTCAGGTTCAAGATCGAGGAGACGCGCACCAACCCGACCTTGCAGGCCGGTATCTTCAGCCTCGAGCCGATCGACGGCTATCGCACCATGACCATCGAGGAGGCGATGGCCGAGTTCAAATCTCAGCGTGAGGGCGGGGAGGGTGAATCGCCCCCTGAGTCCCCCTTCGCGCCAGGCCGGTGATGGGCGAGTCAATCGGAGCTCCCGGAGTTGACGAGATGCGGGTCGGGGAGGATACTCACCCTTTGTCTTTGCCGGTTCTCGCGCCCCCGGTCTGTTTTCGGATCGTTTCCGGCGGTCCCCTCGAAAGAAACACTGAGCATGTCCTTTAGTTTCCCAACCTTGGTCCGCGCGAACATCTTCCAGCGGCGAACCCGTGCGGGCATCGCCATCCTCGCCGTGGCCATCGAGGTCACCGCCGTCATGGTGCTCGTGGGATTGACCAGCGGCACGATCAACGAGGTTTCCGGTCGCATTCAGGCGCTTGGGGCGGACATCATGTTCCGTCCGGCCGGGTCATCGCCGTTGCTGGGTCTGAGCGACACGACGATGCCCGAGGCCGCAGTGGATCGGCTGCTCGAGGTCGAGGGTGTCGACAGCGCGTCCCCCGTGATGATCTGGCCGACATCAGAGGTCTCTGGCGCCCCGACGAATATCTTCGGTATCGACCCTGAGCCCTTCGAGAGGGTCGGGGGTGAGTTGGAAGTTCTCGACGGCCGCCGCCTGCAAGATGGCTACGAGATCATTGTCGACCGTCGCCTTGCGAGCACCGAGGGACTGACCGTCGGGCAGGAGCTCGAAATCCTCGGTCAGAGCTGGACAATCGTGGGGATCTACCGGGCAGGAATCGGCTCGAGAATGATGGTTCCACTGCCTACCCTACAGGAGATTCTCGGCCTCCCGAACAAGACGCACGTCGTATTCTTGAAGGTCGATCCTGGGGTGCAGCCGCGCCAGGTCTCCTCGCGAATCAACTCTGAGCTGTCCGGATACGAGACCACGCTCATGGAGCAGTACGCGGAGGTGCTGCGGGAGAATATCGTGGGCCTCGATCAGTTCAACGGCGCGATATCGAGCATCGCCGTGGTCTTGTCTTTTCTGGTCATCCTACTGGCCATGTACACCTCGATCATCGAGAGAACACGCGAAATCGGCATCCTCAAGGCTCTCGGGGCCTCCAAGACGTACATCATGCACACCATCATGAGCGAGTCAGTGTTGCTTTGCTCCATCGGCGCCGCGGCCGGTGTCGGCCTGGCCTACTTGACACGCTGGGCGCTGGTGAGCCGGTACCCGACTCTGTCGGTGGAGTTCACCATGGAGTGGATGATATACGCCATTCTCCTGGGGTTGGCGGGCGGAACGTTGGGAGCCTTCTACCCAGCCCTACGGGCGGCCCGGCAGGATGCGGTCCGGGCACTGCGACACGAGTGACCATGGAACAAGTTCCCAGCATTCTGCGCACGGTAGGCCTGGAGAAGTCCTACGATCTCGGCCGCACCAAAGTCCGAGCTGTCTGCGGAATCGACCTCTCGGTTCAAAAGGGCGAGTTCGTCTCGATCATGGGACCCTCGGGTTGCGGCAAGTCCACCCTCCTCTACTTGATCGGCGGGATGACCAATCCGACCCGGGGCAGTGTCTTCGTGGCGGATACCGACATTACGCATCTCTCTGATAGCGAGCGAACAGCGCTCCGCCGTGAGCGGATTGGCTTCGTCTTTCAGCGCTTCAACCTTTTCCCAACGCTGTCCGCAGAGGGAAATGTCTGCCTGGCACAAGAGATTCAGGGAGCGAGGGGGCGCAAGGCTGGCGTCGAAAGGGCGCGTGAATTGCTGAAGTGGGTCGGCCTGGGCGAAAAGGCGGGCCGCAGGCCCTACGAGCTGTCAATCGGCGAGCAGCAGCGTGTGGCCATCGCCAGGGCACTAGTGGGCATGCCCGAGATTCTGCTTGCAGACGAGCCCACCGGAAATCTCGACACGGAGAACTCCTGGCAGATCATGAAGGTCTTCGAGTCACTCAATGAGAAGCACGGTCAGACCATTCTGATGATCACACACAATCCCGAGATTGCAGCCCGGGCCGACCGAACCATTCACATGCGCGATGGTAGGATTGTGAATGTGGAGGAAGACGACTGATGGCACGAGCCGGGCTGCAGCTCTGGGGACCAGTGGGAAGGTGGGTGTTCCTCAACTGGCCGCGTGGCTCTTGGCAGTATGACCTGATCTGCGGCGCCATCATCGCCGGTCTTTTCGTCTTTCCCAGCCCCCCTCAGGTCGAGGTCGCCCCACTGGGGCTCGATGACGTGCTCCGCGCGATTGAAACCGCCGATGAGGGCCTCACCTCGTTCGAGGCCAACATGGTGACGACCGACCACTTTGCGCTCTTCGGCGATACCGAGGTGGAGACTGGCACATTGGCTTACCTGAAGCCGGGCTTCTTGCGCCGCGAGCTCGTCGAGCCTGCCTTGCACACTCTGATCGTCAGCGAGGGGATGGCGAAGATCTACATCCCGCGAATCAACCAGGCGCAGTACTATCCGATCGATACGTCCGAGGAGGGCCAGAAGTTGGTGGTTCCGGGTATGGCATCGGCCCCCGAGCTTCGCGCTGCCTATGACGTGACACTGGCGGAAGTCCAGCCGGATGATGGGGCGGGGCGAGTCTATGTGCTCGAGCTCGTGCCGCTGCCCGACACGGAAGCGGCGAAACTGTGGACCTCGATCACGTTGTCGGTCCGGGAGGCTCAGTGGCACCCTGCCGAGCGGATCGTCACAGTCCAGCACAACGGCGACACGACCACCATCGAGCTGACCGAAGTGGTGCGCAATCCGGACCTGAAGCCGTCCGATTTCGATCTCGAGCTCCCTGACGGAGTCGAGATCATCCGTCATTCGACTGCCGCAAACTGATTCGCGCTCTCGCCACGCCGCTCGGCGGCAGGTAATGCCGAACGAATCCCGGCCCCTCGGGAGATTTCTCACTCTATCTCTCACGTGTCAAAAAAGGTTTTCCAGCTGATGTTTCCAACCCTTGTCATCATTGACACAGGGCAGCGTTTTTCGTTATTATCCACGGCAGTTTAGGTTGAGGGGATTAGTGTAGGTCCCGCCTCTCATCAGTAGCCGACGCGGACGCACCACCTTGGGGGTGGGTCGCACCGGCGAGCCCGGCCCTTATCATTCGGGCTGTCGGCGCGTTGTGGCCGCGTGACCCCTGGCGCCTGATGAGCCTTTATTGGCCGAGCGGGAAGGCCCAGTAACCCTCAGCCGAAGGTCATTCCTAGGAGGAGTTTTCTGATGCATCGTCCCGTGAAGTATCTCGAGTGGGGTTTGGTGCAGGCTGCGAAGGGCGCCTGGTTCGCCTTTGAACGCCTCAACCGCATCCGCCCCAACCCCGGCTTCGTTCCCAAGTGGTCCGACAAGCCTCTACAGAAGTCGTGGGAGAAGAGCAAGCCGACCCTGGGCGTGCCCCGCACGACCGACTCGCTATGCCCCAAATGCGTCCCTGAGATTCGCGCCAAGATCCTCGACGGCGAGCTGCCCGTCGAGATTCTGCGCAACGAGAAGGTCGGCGAGATCAAGGCCGAGATCATCGAGCGCGACGGCAAGATCTGGATGGTCAAGGAATGCCCGAAGCATGGGCGCTTCGAAGATGTCATGTCGACCGATCCGGAGATGTTCCGCCATCTCGAGTCGATGTTCCCCGGCCGCGATATCCGCGGTCACAATGACACTCATCTGCGTGATCATGGCTCGAGCACGGTCAAGTACGGCCGCGGCACGGTGCTGACTGTCGACCTGACGAATCGCTGCAACATGATGTGCGATCCCTGTTTTATGGACGCCAATCAGGTCGGCTTCGTCCATGAGCTTTCGTGGGAGGACATCAAGACGATTCTCGACAACGCGCTCACCATCAAGCCGCGCCGGCAGATGTCGGTGCAGTTCTCAGGTGGCGAGCCGACCGAATCGCCCTACTTCCTCGACGCCATTCGCTATTCGCGCAACGTCGGCTACTTGAGCGTGCAGGCGGCTACCAACGGTATCGCCTTCGCCAAGGACCCCGAGTTCGCAAAGGCGGCCGCCGAGGCGGGCCTCCGTTATGCCTACCTGCAGTTCGACGGTGTTGGCAACGCGGCCAACTCGCATCGGCATGTCGGCAACTTGTTCGACGTCAAGCTGCAAGCGATCGAGAACATGCACGCTGCGGGCATCGAGATCGTGCCGGTGACGACGCTGATCAATGGCATCAATAACGAGCAGGTCGGCAAAATCATCGAGTTCGCCATGGACAATCCCAAGAAGATTGTCTTCCTGGCGTTCCAGCCGGTCTCCTTTACGGGTCGCGACGAGGCAGTCACCGACGAGCGCCGTCACGCACAGCGTTACACGCTCGCCGACATGGCCCATGATGTGAAGGATCAGACCGGGTTCAGCGAGCCGACACGCGACTGGTTCCCGCTTTCGTACATCAGCATCTTTTCCGACATGGCCGATCTGGTACATGGCCCGAACGCCGATTGGGGTCAGTACAGCTGCGGCTGTCACCCGAATTGTGGCGTCGGCATGGCGATGATGATCGATAAGGAAACCAAGGAAGCGGTTCCGATCACCGCGTTCATCGACGGCAAGGGTCTCGGCGAGGACACCAAGAAGATCAACGACGCCGCGCGCGGCAAGTGGATGTCGTTGTTCGGCTTCTCTCTCGCCGTCATGAAGAACTACAACCCGTTCACGGCGCCGCGCTACTTCAGCGTGTTCGACATGCTGAAGAAGTTCGACAAGCAGTTTGGCGGCACCGGCATCGACTACGGCAACCCTCATGCCGACCGCACCATGGAAGACATCGAGAAGCGCCGTTCCGATCGCTGGAACGCCATGATCATCGCGGGCATGTGGTTCCAGGATCTTTTCAACTACGACTTCCGCCGTACCGAGCTGTGCATCATCCCTTACGGCACTCAGGAGGGCGAGATCTCCTTCTGCGCCTACAACACCGGGATGGGCTGGCGGAACATCATCGAAAAGATGCACATGACGTCCAAGCTCAACGAGT
>CALAKE010000344.1 GCA_937922775.1 uncultured bacterium
AGCACCAGCCCCGCAACCTTGTCTGGCTCGAGAGCAGCCACCGCCAGTGCGACATAGCCGCCCATCGACTCTCCCACCAGGCAGGCTTTGTACTCGACGGTGCGGTCGAGAAGGGCCCGGATCTCTTCGACAGCCTCATCCTGACGGAAAGCGGTCGAGGTATGGGCGCCGTGGCCCGGCAGATCGGGGGCGAGCACATGGAACTCCTCCTGTAGGAGCTCGAGCTGCGGCCGCCACATTCTGCGACTGAGACCCACAGCGTGGATCAGGACCAGAGTGGGAGACTCCCAGGTTCCCGCCTCATCGAGGCCAACGACCCGATGCCACGATTTGCTCTTGACCCTGGCTTCGTCCATTGTCGCCGAGGCCCTACTGGATGTAGCCCAGGGACCGGAGGCTGCGGAGCTCCTCGGGGGAATACCGAGGCTGGCGGCCAGGCGCCTCGGCTATGGGCCCGGTGCTGGAGATGATTCGCGCTAGCTCTCGCTTCAACCGGGTAACGATCTCCGGTTGCGAGTCAGCTAGATTCACCGTCTCCATGGGATCGGCGACCACGTCGTACAGCTCGAATTCGACGCCCTGCATCATGCCCTGGTATCGCTCGGAAGGGACATAAACCAGCTTCCACCGCTCATCCTGCACGGAGCGCAGGAATTCGTGCCACTTGAGACCGCCCTCCCCTGCCTCGATGAGCACGTGGGGATCTGCGGCCTCGCCCATCCCGGAAATCGCAGGCACCACGGACTGGCCATGGAGATTGTCGTCTTCGAGCTCCCATCCCATGATCTCGGCCGCCGTGGGAACGAGATTGAGGAGGCTGGTTGGGTGCTCGACCCGTGACCCCGGGTTGGGCATTCCGGGCCAGTAGACCACCCAAGGAATCCAGCCACAGGCGTTGTAGGGAAACCATCCGTGCTCAAAGAAGTACTGGTGCTCTCCCAGACTCTCACCATGGTCGGAGGTGATCATCACAGCGGAATTCTCGAGTAGCCCCATTTGATCGAGCTCGTCGAGCAGGATACCGATCTGGTCGTCAGTGAAGGCAATCTCGCCGTCATAGTTGGCGACATACCAACCAAGCTCGCTCTGAGAGCCATTGCGGCGCCAGTATCGGCCAGCGACGCCACCGTGGAAGTTGCCGTCGTCTTCATTCAGCCGTAGCTCGGTTGAATCGTAGAGGGCATCTCTCATGAACGGCTCGGCGTACTCCTCAGGCGGCTCGTAGGTGGCGTGCGGATCGACGTAGTGCACCCAAAGGAAGAAGGGCTCACCAGGAGTGAACTGACGCAGCAGGAGGCGCGCATAGGCCGTGACGGTATTGGCTGAGTTGCGGTACTCCGGCCCGAATGACGAGTCCTCTTTGTAGGTCTCGAGGTAGGTATCGAAACCCTGATGGAAGTTGGTGGCTGAGCCCAGGACAGCATTCGAGACGACCGCCGCCGTTGCCAGGCCTCGCTCCTTTGCCATCTCCGCCAGCATCAGCTCTTCATCGGGAATGTATTGGCCGCGGGAGCCGTACATGATCCCCGTACTGTGCGGGAACCGGCTAGTGAACATGGAAACCATGCTGGGCACGGTCTTCGGCCATGGCGCGATAGCACGATCAAAAGTCGCCGCGCTCTCGGCGAACGCATCGATTCGTGGAGACGTGGGGCGAGCGTATCCATGCAGGCTCATGTGGTCAGCTCGCAACGTATCTACCGAGATGACGATCAGATTTCGGGGCGCGGCTGGGGCCACCGGAGCCACGGGCTCGCTAGCGCAACCGGCAATAGGCAGTAGGAATACGACACCTACCAGAAGGATGCCCACTCCGAGTACGGGAGCCGGTAGCTTGGGGTAGGAGTTTGCGTTAGGCATGGCTACACGACGATCGGGAGACTTGGTACGCCGTACACCGGTCTACGATGCAGGCGCCGGTACTTCACGGAGACATGAATTGCAGGACTGACGGCACTATAGCACCCGGCTCACTCCCTCCGACGGCCTCAGGCTCGGACAGTTGCCCGCCTCTGAATCGCGGCCATATACTGACTTGTGTGTCGCAATTATTCCCCCTGGAGGGAGCATTTAGTCTCTCTTGATACGCATCGTGCGGAACTCCCTGCAAACAAGCCACTTTTCCGCTTCCCGCGTCCGAGCAGACCTGCCGGAAGAGGTGCCACCATGCGCATGAAGGTTTCTATCGTCGTTTTGTTGATCTGCGGTCTGGCCGTCGCCGGTTGGATCGAAGCTGAGCTCCTCCGGGAGCCGGGGGGACAACGTACGCGCGCGGCTGCCAGTCAGAGGCGTGCGCCCCAGGCCGCCCAGATCGAGCCGCAGGAGTTGCTCGAGAATTTCGACAAGATCGTCGAGCTGATTTGGACCGACGAAGAAGAAGACGCATGGAAGAACGCGCGCACGGATGAGCAGAAGCAGGCCTTCATCGTCAGCTTCTGGGAAGGCCGCGACCCGACTCCCGACACCGAGGACAACGAGTTCCGCGATCTCTATCTGGGCAGAGTTGTCACGGCAAAGCAGCGGTTCGTCGGCGAGGGCAAGGAAGGTTACGAAACCGCCCGAGGCCAGTTCTTCATCATCTATGGCGGCAACGCGATCCGTGAGCAGCAAAGGAATGTACCGCAGCAGGGAGCCATCACCGGCGCGGACAACGAGGACCCGATGGCTGCCGCCAACCGCGAGTTGTCGTCAGGCCGTGGCGTGACGCTCATCTGGTTCCTGGACACCTCCATCAATCCTTTCCTCGAGGACAAGGAGGATGTGACCTTCGCGCAGCAATTCGGAAATGTTTACACCCGCACGACGCGGGGAATCGAGCTGAGCCAGGAGGCGTTTCTGGCGAACCGCGATGTGCAGGAGTTCATCGCCGCGAGGCTCGCCGATCCAAACTTCCAGATGGCGGACGCGGGCGCGGGCGGGCTGACGAGAAGTAGCGGTGGATCCCCCGGCGCGTCGCCTATCACGACCGCCATGCAGGAGCTCATGGAACAGGGAGTCACGCGCCAGGACCTCGGACTGTATTTCAATCAGGCCTTTATTCCGGCGCCCGGGGGCAACACGTTCTCGATCGTTGCCTTTGAAGTGGACAAGCAGGGTCTGACCTTCGTCGGCAGCCAGGGCGTAGAGGCGCCGGCCGCAATGAGGGCGTTCGGGTTCATCGTTGATGAATCTCCCGAGGAAGGGCCCCAGATCCTGCACCAGATCAACAGCGATTTCGCCGTCGCGCCCCACGAGGGCACGGCGGATTCGAGCCGCACTCGGTCATTCGGCATCACATTGCCGCCTGGGACCTACCGCCTCGCATGGGGCGTCATGGACCAAGGGTCTCAACGCATCACGACGGTCAGCGAGCCGCTGGAAGTACCGAGCTTCGCGGCCGGCGAGCTGATGCTGACCAGCGTCTTCATGTACAAGCCACCGATGCAACGACAAACCGATGCCATCGAGGTCGGCAAGCTGTACGACGGAGCGCGCATCGGCAGCGTCTCGCTCGACATCGATGTCGACAACCAGTTCGATCGCAGCGACACCTTCGAGTTGTTGTACTTCGTCTTGGGGGTGGGTACCGACCCGTCGACCCAACAGCCTGAGATCGAGATCGACTACCGGATTCTCGAGGCTGCCACGGGAACGAGCGTTGCTCGCCTGCCGACGCAAACCCTGAACCACGCCGCCATCGGGCAGCCAATTCCGCTCGCCAACGTCGAACAGATCACGCCTGGGGGAAGCTACACCCTCGAGATCGTCGTGCGGGACATGGTCTCGGGGGGCGAACTGACGCACGAGGTACCGTTCGTCGTGGCCGAGGAAGATCCGGTTCAGTAGAAGAGACGGGTGCGTTCTCGCGTCTTCCGGCAGCCGGGCATCGCGCGCCATCGTGTCCGTGCAGCCACGAGCCGTCGAGAATTCCAGGCTAGTCAGCCCGACCCTTCGACCGTGAATGAGATCGTGCGGCCAGCACCGACACGAGCTCCACACTGAAGAGCACGACCGCGGACACGTAGTAGACCCAGAACATGAAGATGACGGGGACGGCGGCGGAGCCGGTCACGCTCATACTGCTCGAGGTCATCTCCATATAGATGCCGAAAAGCTGGCGTGCGAGCTCCCAGCCACACGCTCCGACGACAGCCCCGATGATCACGTGCCGCCACGAGACGCGGATGGGAATCAGGGCCCTGAGGACGATCGTGAAGACCACGGAGGTCACGGCAAGAGAGGTCATCAGGGAGAATCCGGGGAGTGCCTGGAGGGCGCGATCGATAAGATCCGCCGCCTCAGGCCCCAAGCCTCTCAATATCGCAATCGTATTCTCCAGGGCAAACCCGGCCACCAGTAGCAGCAAGGCCGAGATGAACAGCAGGAAGGGGCGGACCCACTCCCAAATCCCCCGCAGAAGGCCCTCCCGCCAATCCACCTTGGGCGCCTCGGCCATGAACATCTGATTGATTGCACGCTGGATGGCCCGGAACACCAGAGTGGCGGCCCAAACGGTTCCTACCAGAGCAGCGACTCCCAACACCTCGCGATACTGGATCAGTGCGCGCGCGCTTCCCTCGATACTCGGCACGGCCTCCGGCAGTACCTGGCGAAGCTGCTCCTGTGTTGCCGCCAGCCCCTCCTCGAACG
>CALAKE010000345.1 GCA_937922775.1 uncultured bacterium
GAGCTGGCGAAGAAGATTCACCCGACAGGTGACCTGCGAATCGTCTGGGAAAACATGAAGGATGAGGCACCCCCCTGGGACGGCGTGCTGCCGATGGCGCAGAGCTTCGTTGACCTGGCCAGCTCCTGGCTGCGCAACGAGGGCGACCACGTGGTGACAATTCCCGACTACATCGACTACGGCGCCCGGATCAGCCCGCCCATGGCACGGCGCACCCTCAGCTTCGGTGGCGCCACGGGCGGTCCCACGGTCGCCGGCCGCCAGTCCGGCTACTACATCCTGACCCCGCTCGAGGACATCCTCACGCCCGAGGAAAAGGCCAGCCGCATACGTTCCTACAATCCCTACTGGACACACGTCATCTCGTATCACGAGTGGCTCGGCCACAACGTCCAGATCGCCGCCGCCAATGAGCATGTCACCCGGCCGATGCGGCGGGCCTACAACAGCATCTATTTCAGCCAAGCTTGGTCGTTCTATCTGGAGAAGCTACTGCCCGACGAGGGCTACTACGACGACCGTCTCGACTACTTGACCGGTTTGAAGACCCACATGGCGCGCTTGCAGATGCGCATGTGGCGGGTTCAGCGGATTATCACCAAGCTGAAGATGGCGAAGGGAGAGATGACCTTCGATGAAGCCGTACAGGCCTATATCGATGAGATCGGCATGGAACCGGCCAACGCGTTCATCGAAGTGCAGCGCGACTCGCAAAGCCCGTCACCGCCAGGCCGGGAGATCATCGGCGAGATGGTGATTCTCGACCTGCGCGACGAGTACCAGCGCCGCATGGGGAGCCACTACACACTGAAGCGCTTCAACGACACGTTGCTTACCTACGGCGACCTGCCATTCAAGCAGATCCGCCGTCTGATGTTCCGGGAGTGAAATGCGCCGTGAACAACAGCGGCTACTTGCTCACTGTCGCCATCATCACCGCCGTCTTCTGGTCGGGATGCGCGCCATCCGCCGATACCCTCTCCGCTGACGCCCCGAGTGCGGATTCCACGTCCCAGGGAGCGCTGCCCAACATCATCATTCTCCTGGCAGACGATCTCGGCTATGGCGACCTGGGATCGTATGGGCACCCGACCATCCGAACACCCAACATCGATCGCCTTGCGGCCGCCGGGGCTCGCTTCACCTCCTACTACGCCGGCGCTCCCGCCTGTACTCCGGCCCGCGCCGCTCTCCTCACGGGTCGATATGCCGTGCGGGTGGGCCTACCGGGCGTGCTGATGCCCGAGTCGGTCGAGGGGCTACCTCAATCCGAGATCACAATCGCGGAGGCGCTGAAGGAGAGCGACTACCGCACGATGGCCGTGGGGAAGTGGCATCTGGGCCATGCACAGCCGAGCTACCTCCCGACCGCAAACGGATTCGACGATTACTTGGGCCTTCCCTACTCGAATGACATGATCCGGCCGTGGGTGCAGACCGACGTGCCGCTGCGCATGCACGGCAACGATGGGCCGATTGAAGGAGAGGTAGATCAGGCCACGCTCACGACCCGCTATACCGAGAGGGCATTGCAGTTCATCCGGGAGAGCTCGGCGGGGGCCTTCTTTCTCTACCTCGCGTATAGCATGCCCCACCTACCCATTCATCCGGCGCCGGAGCGCGAAGGTCAGTCCCGGGCGGGCCGATATGGCGATGTGGTCGAGACGCTGGACTGGAGTGTGGGCCTGATCCTAGACGCCCTTGAGGAACAAGGAATCGCGGAGAATACGATTGTCGTCTTCACGAGCGACAATGGCCCGTGGCTCCATCTCCCGAACCGAATGCTCCAGGATGGCAACATGCCCTGGCATGCGGGTTCCACCGGGCTCCTGCGAGGCTCCAAAGGAACCACGTACGAGGGCGGCGTCCGCGTCCCGGCGATCATCCGCTGGCCGGGCCGGATAGCTCCGGGACAGGTCTTTGCTGATCTCGCCACTGCGATGGACCTCCTGCCGACCATCTTGTCAGCCAGCGGCGTGGCCATTCCGGACGACCGCACCCTGGACGGCGAGAGCCTGCTGCCGTGGCTCGCAGGTGAAGCTCCCCTCACGCCTCCGTCAGACCGAGTGTTCTTCTACTTTCGCGGCGGAATCCTCGAGGGCGTGCGCGAGGGAAAATGGAAGTGCCGGCTCTCGAGGCAAACCGATTCGCTGGAGCTGATCCCAGAGGGCACAGAAATGGTGCCCGAGCTCTACGATCTCGAGCTCGATCCGTCCGAGCGTTACAACGTGGCCAGCCAGCACCCGGACGTTGTGGCCCGGCTCAGGGCCAGGATGGCTGAGCTCGAGCGGGAGATCCTCGGTGTCCCGGATGCAGGCTGATGCCGACATGCCGTCAGACCTGGGGTCGTGGCTCTACTGATCCCCGCCCAGGTAGTCCACCACCAGATTCGCCAGGGCACGGACACCTATGGGGAGGGCTGCCTCGTCGGCGAAGAAGTAGGGGGAGTGGTTGGGAGCCGCCTCTTCCAACGGGATGGACTCGGGAGTGATACCAAGGAAGAAGAAGAGCCCCGGTATCTCCTGCTGGTAGTAGGAAAAATCTTCCGCTCCGGTGAGCGGAGGCACTACCTCGGCTCTGCCCGGGCCCGCCACCCGCTCCAACGTCGCCGCCATCCGCCGAGTCAGCTCCGGATCGTTGTAGGTCAATGGAAGAGGGCTGCTCAGAGAGACTTCCGCCGCGGCGCCCGCGCTCTCGGCGATCCGCTCAGCCGTCCTCCTGATTCCCGCTTCGATCTGCTCCCGCATCTCTGCATCCAGGGTTCGGACGGTCCCGACCATCGTCACCTGATCCGGGATAATGTTGCTGCGGACCCCGCCATTGATCTGGCCGATGGTGACCACCGCCGGAGCGGCCGTGATGTCCACTTGCCTGCTAACTATGGTCTGCAAGCCGAGGATGATCTGGGCGGAGGTGACGATGGGGTCCACGCCACCCCAGGGCACGGCTCCGTGAGTTTGGCTCCCCCTCACCACGATCCTGAGCGTCTGGGAGGAGGCCATGGTGGCCCCAGGGCGATACCCGATGAACCCGGTATGGTAAGGCCACACGTGGAGGCCGAAGATGGCGTCGGGCCGGGGATCCTCGAGCGCACCTTCCTCCACCATGAGCCTGGCGCCGCCCTCCTCGCCTGCCGGTGCTCCCTCTTCGGCAGGTTGAAAGATGAACTTCACGGTCCCCGGGAGCCGCTCCCGCATCCTGGCCAACACCTCCGCCGCTCCCATGAGGATGGCCATGTGGTGGTCGTGTCCGCAGGCATGCATGACTCCGACTTCCGCCCCTCCATACTCCGCGGTCTCCTTGGAGGCGAAAGGAAGATCCACCAGCTCCGTCACCGGCAGGGCATCCATGTCGGCCCTCAGCGCCACCACAGGCCCCGGCAGACCGCCCCGAAGGACGCCGACGACGCCCGTGTGAGCCACCTGCTCCCGAACGTCCATGCCGAGGGAACGGAGGTGCTCGGCAATGATCCGGGAAGTGCGGACCTCCCGATTGCCCAGCTCGGGATGCTGGTGCAGGTCACGGCGCCACTGCACTACCTGAGGGCTGATCTCCGCTGCCAAATCGTCGACCTCGGCACGGAGCGCCTCCAGATCGGGTTGCTGGCTCGTCGCCCGGGCAGCAGGGAAGCAGACAGCCGCGATGGTCAGGGCCAGAAAGAGTGAGGTGATCGTTTTGGGCATGGGGGGCTCTCCGTTCATGGCGGGAATGCAAGCGGACAGCCGCTGACGTGCAGGGCGTGGCTGAGCGCAAACGAGATCATCCGGGTTTCGAGGAATGAAGTCCAGAGCAGTTGTGCGCCCCTGAATCGTGGCGAAACTCAGGTGGTGGCAAGAAAGAGCAGCGAGGCTGGGAGCACCCGACAAGAGCGAAGCTGTTGGTCTCCGTCTGGCTACCATGTACCTCGAACCACGCCATACGCCTGGCGCACGGTGTCCGGCCGGAATATGTTCCTAGCGAGCCGAAGGGCTCTGCGTCCAGTACCAGACACCTGACCTGATACGAGGCAGCAGCCATGACTCTTCCCCGCCGCACTGTGCTCAAGATCGGCCTCGGGGCCGGCGCTACACCTCTCCTGCTCCGCATCCCCTCCGGCGCACAACAGAGCTTCGACCCGAACGCCATGGCGGAAGAAGTCGTGCAAGCCGAACCGCTGCCCATCAAGAACGTCCGCCTGTTGGGCGGGCCGCTCAAGCACGCCCAGGATCTCGACGCGAAGTACCTGCTAGAGCTCGAGCCAGATCGAATGATGGCTTTCTACCGGGATCGGGCCGGGCTGGAGCCGAAGGCTGAGCCTTACGGCGGCTGGGACGGAGGGGGGAGGAACCTCACCGGACATATCGGCGGCCACTACCTCTCGGGGGTCAGCCTGATGTGGGCCGCAACGGGCGAACCCGAGTTCAAGGCGCGTGCCGACTATATCGTCGCCGAGCTGAAGGAAGTGCAGGACGCGCATGGCGACGGCTACCTCGTCGCCCTGGAGGGCGGACGGCGCTGCTTCGACGAGCTGGCGCGGGGAGAGATCCGCTCGGCCGCCTTCGACCTGAATGGCGAATGGTCGCCTTGGTACACGCTGCACAAGACCTATGCCGGCCTGCGCGACGCCTATCGGTACGCCGGCAACCGCACTGCGCTGAATGTGGAGATTGCCTTTGCCGCCTGGGCCGAGAGGATACTCGCGGGGCTCGACGACGCCCAGATCCAGCACATGCTCAATACCGAGTTCGGGGGAATGAACGAGATTTTGGTCGATCTCTACGCTGACACCGGGGATGAACGCTGGCTGGAGCTTTCCTACAAGTTCGAGCACACCGCTTTCATCGAGCCGCTGGCGCGCCACCAGGACAACCTCGCAGGAGTGCATGGCAACACGCAGATTCCCAAGCTGGTGGGCTCGGCCGATCGCTTCGCCGCGACAGGAAACGCAACCGACTTGATGGCCGCTAGCTTCTTCTGGGATCAGGCCGTTCAGCATCACAGCTTTGCCAGCGGCGGCCATGGCAAAGACGAGTACTTCGGCCCGCCCGATCACTTGAACGATCGCGTCGATGGGCGAACGGCCGAAACCTGCAACGTCTACAACATGATCAAGCTGACGCGCCAGCTCTTCGCACTCCGGCCCGATGCCCACTATGCCGACTTCCACGAGCGGGCCCTGTTCAACCACATCCTGGCCTCCATCGATCCAGAGGACGGCCGTACTTGTTATATGGTGCCGGTGGGCCGTGGCGTGCAGCGTGAGTACCAGGACATGTTCCGTAGCTTCACGTGTTGCGTGGGCTCGGGCATGGAGAGCCATGCTCTGCACGGCGACGGCATCTACTACAGGTCGGACGACCGCTTGTGGGTGAACCTCTATGCACCCTCCGAGGCAGAGTGGACCGAGGCCGGAATCGGTCTGTCGATGGACACTGATTTCCCTGAGGGCGAGTCGGGGACCCTGACGCTGAGCCTGCCCTCGCCACGCCAGCTCACCCTCGCGCTACGGCGCCCGTTCTGGGCGGGTGAGGAGTTCACGGTGCGGGTCAATGGGCGAGCAGTGGACACCAGCGCGTCGGATCCGCCTCTCCCCCGCGAAGGCAGACAGGACGCACCGGATGATCCACGCGGGCTGCGCCGATACGATACCGGCCACCGCGTCAGCACCTACGTCGAGATCGACCGCGAGTGGCGTGACGGGGATACCGTTCAGATCTCACTCCCCAAGACGCTGTGGCTCGACCCCGTGCCCGACAACCCGCGGCGGGCGTCGATCATGTGGGGACCGCTGGTATTGGCCGGTGACCTGGGGCCGGAGCCCGAGCGCCGGCGCAGTGAGGGCGATGGCGATGAGCAACACGTACCCCCCAAGGTGCCGGTCTTCGTGGCCGCGGACCGGCCAGTGCCCGATTGGCTGAACCCGGTCGCTGGCTCGCCGGGCAGTTTCCGCACCGAGGGCGTCGGCCGCGAACCCGATGAGGTAGGCCGCACTGTCGATATCAACCTTGTCCCTATGCATGAGCTACATCGCCGCCTCTACTCCACCTACTGGGATTTCTTCACCTTCGCCGAATGGGAGGCAGAGAAGGCCGAATATGCCGCGGAGGCCGAACGAATCCGGCGCCTGGAGGCCGCGACCGTTGCGTATCTCGAGCCCGGTGAGGCTATCTTCGACCGGCCGTTCAACTTCCAGGGCGGAGAGGACTCGGTGCCACAGCGGATCATCGGCCGGCCGGGCAGGCGAGGTGGAAGCTGGTTCTCCTACGATGTCCCCGTGTTGCCCGACCATCTGATGACCATGATCCTGACCTTCAACAGCGGGGATCGGCGTGGCACGCCGGCGGCGTTCGATGTCCTGGTTGAAGGCCAGGTCGTGGCTACACAAGAGATCCTCCAGTCGGAACCACCGCGCTTCTTCGATATCGAGTATTCGATCCCCGCCGGGCTGATCGCCGGCAAGGAGACGGCAGTCGTGCGGTTCGAGGCCAAGGAAGGCAGCCAAATCGCGACGGTATTCGGGATACGAATGATCCGTGCGGACGCCGCTCGTTAGGCAAACCTGAAGCATGCAGGTATTCAGCCTGCCCGCAGTCCATGCAGACAATGTTGTCCAATCCTCCTGGAGGCGCAAAATGAGAACCCACCAGAGCGTCGCCGCTATCTGCATCGCGGCATTGTTGCTGTTCCTGATTCCCGCGTGCACCCCGGGGTCATCATCAGATTCTCCCTCCCCTACCGATGAGGGCCAGGCAGCAGCCCTGGCCGACCCTCTGCCCTCCTGGAACGACGGAGAGGTCAAGTCGAGCATCGTCGCTTTCGTCCAACGGGTCACCGATGAGGCCGGTCCCGAGTTTGTCTCACCAGAGGAGCGGATCGCTGTCTTCGACAACGATGGCACGCTCTGGTCGGAGCAACCTCTCTACTTCCAGCTCTTCTTCGCTCTCGACCGCGTGAGGGCCATGGCGCCTGAGCATCCCGAGTGGGAACGGCAGCAGTCTTTCCAGGCTGTTCTCGAAGGCGACATGGACGCCGTCCTCGCCGGCGGCGAGGAAGCTTTGGTCGAAATCGTTCTTGCTACCCACTCCGGAATGACAACGGAGGAGTTCGAGGAGATTGTCTCCGAGTGGGTCGCGTCTGCTCGTCACCCGATCAGCCAACGGCCCTACACCGAGATGATCTACCAGCCCATGCTGGAGCTTCTCTCCTACTTGCGAGGGAACGGCTTCCAGACCTTTATCGTCTCGGGCGGAGGCCTCGAGTTCATGCGGCCCTGGGTACAGCGGGTCTACGGGATTCCCCCCGAGCAGGTGGTCGGTTCGGGCGTCAAGGTCGAGCTCGAGATGCGCGACGGCGAACCTGTACTCATGCACCTTCCCGAAATCGACTTCATCAATGACAAAGCCGGCAAGCCGGTGGGGATCCATCGATTCATCGGCCGCCGGCCCATCTTCGCCTTCGGCAATTCTGACGGCGATTTGCAGATGCTGCAGTGGACGGCCGCTGGAAGCAGACCAAGCTTCCTGGGCCTGGTCCACCACACGGATGCCGAGCGGGAGTGGGCCTACGATCGTGAGTCGCACATCGGCCGCCTGGACGAAGCGTTGGATGAAGCCACAGAGCGCGGCTGGACGGTCGTCGACATGAAGCGCGACTGGCGATTCATCTACCCGTCAGAGAGATAACGGCGGGAGGCCCGGCGCTTAGCCGGGATACATGATCTGAAACAGCAGTCCGGATACCACGACGAAGACAAACCAGAAGATGATGTAGAACACGGTCGTCCTCTTGCCGATGACCTTTTGCGCCATCAGCACGGTGGGAATGCACGTTCCGATCGAGCCGAGCATGAAGGTGAGCGCAGGCCCGGTGCCGAGACCGACTGCCAGTAGCGCCAAGGTGAGGGGGACCTCCTCTCCCTCACACACGTACAGAGGAATGCCGACCACCACGGCAAGAGCGTATGCCCAGACTCCCGATGAGCTGCCTAGCAGCCTCGGAACGGCGTCCTCGGGAACCAGTGTGACCAGCAGGGCTGCAATCAGCATCCCCAACAGGAAATACGGAGAGGTATCACGGACGACCTCCCAGAGGCTACGCCGGAAGGTCGGCTTTTGCGGGCTCTCGGATGCACATGATCCGGAGCAGCCACAGCTATCCTCGTCGTCATCGCTGCCGGCTCGCTCGGTCCCGAAGCCGGCATCCGCGTCGAACCAGGAGTCGAAGCGAATGACGATCGCCCCGAGGATCAACGCCCCGACGAGCGAGGCGACCACCCGAGCGACGGTCATCTGCCAACCGAGCACCCCCCAGGTGAGAGCGACGGTAATCGGGCTCAGCAGGGGCGACACGAGAATGAACGCCGCAACGGTCCCGAGCCGGGCAACGCCGGTCCCTCTCAGTCCACGCGCCATCGGCATCGTCGTGCAGGCACAGCCCGGCAACACTGCCCCTGCCGTAACCGCTGCGAGTAGGGGTCGCAGACCGCTCCCGCCGAACAGCCGCTCGCCGATGCGAGGTGACATGTACGTCTGCACCAGCGCGCCTGTCACCGCCCCGACGGCAAAGAACGGCAACACCTCCAGCAGGAGGCGGACCAGGGTCACGATGACGGAGTAGACGATGCTCATAGGGTCGCTAACTATACCCCCTGCAGGGTGAGTCCACAGGCAGATGCCGTTTCAGCTGCCCAGAGTCGCCCTGATTCTGACCAGCGCGTCCTCCAGGTGGATGCGCGTCATGCGATCGTCGACTCCTGCGGCCAACGCCTGCTCGACCTCACCCCG
>CALAKE010000346.1 GCA_937922775.1 uncultured bacterium
GAGTTTCTGGCCGACATAATCCGCCACGGCAAGCTGAATCTCGACCCCTCGAGAAACGATCACATCAACGTCACGTTCCACGACTCGTGCAACCCGGCCCGTGCGATGGGCATCTTCGAAGAGCCGCGCTACGTCATCAACAACGTCTGTAATCATTTTCACGAAATGCCGGATAACACGATCCGGGAAAAGACGTTCTGTTGTGGTGGCGGGGCCGGCCTGGGTACCGACGAAAACATGGAAATGCGCCTGCGCGGTGGCCTGCCCAGGGGCAACGCCGTTCGCTACGTGCAGGAAGAATTCGGGGTCAATCAACTCGCTGCCATGTGCGCGATCGACCGAGCGACCCTGCCGACGGTCTGCGATTACTGGGCGCCCGGCGTCAAGGTGACGGGAATTAGTGAGCTCGTCGTCAACGCGGCCGTGCTGAAGGGAGAAAACGATCGCTCGATCAATCTGAGATTGGAGCCGATCCCAGGTAAGGCAGCGGACGAAAACGACGAACCACGAGGAAGCTCCGACGATGAGTGACAAACCCATAATCTTCGCTGGCTTGGCCGTGTTCCTTGTCCTTGCCACGTTCCCGGTTTGGTACACGTTCGGCAGCTCACTGCTGTTTTCAACGGATGCCGGACCTCCCGACCTGGCTGCACCGGCGGGGGCCTTGAAGTTCAGCCTCCCCGCGTCGGCGGGTGACGGCGACATGCTGGGTCGCCTGCGGCAGGAGTTCGCCGCGCACCAGCTACCCGCGCTGTCGAGTGGGGCCGTTCTCACCGAGGACGAGTTAATGGGGGTGTGGCGCATCGTCGATGGCGAGATGCGGTATCTGGTTCGGCCGGACGCTGACCTGGGCACCCTGAACGTCTATGACGGATGCGTCGAGGACTTCGAGTACATGAGGTCCAACCACATGATCCTGCTGATCGAGTGGCGCGACGGCGTCATTCGCGATGGCGATACGAGCCAGGTCGAAATCAACGGCCTGCCGTACGCCAAGAGTCTGACCAAGACGTGCCTTCAGTGCCACAACGACCGAGAGGCGTTTTGCTACAACTGCCACCAGTACGCAAACGCCCTGCCTGCCTGGCCCGCACGAAGCCAGTCGACAATGAACGGGGAAGTGGGAGTTCGTTGCTGGAACTGCCATATCCAACCGGAAGCGGAGGCGAACGATGGATGAGGGCCGGCGCAGCGCCTTGAAGAAGATCTGCTTTACGGCGGCGGGTGTGGCTGGTGGCATCCCGCTGCTGGGAACGGTTCGTGCCGCCAGCAGGACGATTGCCGCGCAGCATGCGGCGGCGCCTCAAACCAAGCAGCTCGCGATGGTCGTCGACATGGCGAACATGACCGACGAGATCGCTCATGCCTGCATCGAGATCTGCCATCGCGAGCACAACGTTCCCAAGTCGGACGATATCGAACGCGAGATCAAGTGGGTCTGGCAAGAAGAATTCGACAGAGCATTCCCCGATCAGTTCCACGGGCAGATGGCCGAGGCATATGAGGGCATGCCGGTCCTGCTGATGTGCAACCACTGCGACAGTCCCGCTTGCGTCAAGGTCTGCCCCACGGCTGCGACCTGGAAGCGCAAGTCGGACGGCCTCGTGATGATGGACATGCACCGGTGCATCGGGTGCCGGTACTGCGTCGTGGCCTGTCCCTACGGGACCCGGAGCTTCAACTGGAAAGACGCGGAACAGAGCGTCGAGACGACCTACCCGGCTCGCAGCCGGGGTGTTGTCGAGAAATGCAACTTCTGCGCGGAGCGGCTGCGGGTCGGCGAGATCCCCCTCTGTGTCACCGTCTCGCAGGGGACGCTGACCTTCGGAGATCTTTCCGATCCTGACTCCGAGGTGTCAGAGCTTCTCCGAGCGAAGCACACCATCACCCGGAAGAACGCCCTGGGCACCGGTCCGAACGTTTACTACATCGTCGAAGACAAACTGCGCGAGCGTCCACGCCATGGCGAATAAAACTGGTTCGCACGTGTTGGTCGACAGAGATCACCTGATGAAGCCCATCACTCAAACGAGTGGTGGCTACTTCCTTTTGGTGTTCCTCCTCTTCCTGGGCGTTGCCTGGGGAGCGTTTGCCTGGATCTGGCAGCTCTCCAACGGCATGCAGGTCACCGGGCTCAACAACACGGTTGCCTGGGGCGTCTACATCACCAACTTCGTGTTCTTCATCGGCATCAGTCATGCCGGCACCTTGATCTCGGCAATCCTCCGGGTCAGCGGTGCCGAATGGCGCCGGCCGATCACGAGGGCGGCAGAAGCGATCACCGTATTTGCACTTGTTCTCGGTGGCAGCCAGGTTCTGTTCGACATCGGCCGCCCCGACAGGGCAATGAACGTGTTCTTGTACGGCCCCCTGCAGTCACCGCTGCTGTGGGACCTGATCTGCATATCGGTCTACCTGCTCAGCTCCCTCTTCTACCTGTTGCTGCCGCTGATTCCCGACATGGCAATCATGCGGGATCATCACGCGGTGACCGGCTGGAGGAAGGAGCTCTACCGGATCCTGGCCTTCAACTGGGACCATAATCCCGAGCAGAAGCGGCGTCTGGAGAAGGCCATCGCCATACTGGCCGTGGCGATCATCCCGATCGCCATCTCGGTGCATACGGTCGTGTCCTGGATCTTCGGCATGACGATCCGGCCGATGTGGCACTCGACCATCCTGGGCCCCTACTTCGTGGTCGGCGCAATCTTCTCGGGGATCGCCGCGATCATCATCGCCATGGCGATTCTGAGGAAGGTGTACGGCTTCGAGGATTATCTCAAGCCGCTGCATTTCGACTACCTCGGCTTGCTCCTGCTGACGATGACTGCCTTGTGGTTCTACTTCACCCTGGCCGAGTACATCACGACGGGGTATGGCGGCCTGCTCGAGGAGCTCGAGGTCTTCGAGTCGAAGATGACAGGCGCCTATGCAGAGATGTTCTGGGCAATGGTCATCTTCATGATCATCGCCTTCTTCATCCTGTCATTTGCGCGCAGCAAGTGGCCGGTCGGTGCCACGGTGAGCGCCTCGGTCTTCATCGTTATCGGCATGTGGATCGAGCGCTACACGATTGTTGTTCCCACCTTGAACGTGCTGGAGGGGCGGGGCTACCACCCTGCGATCTATTGGCCGAGCTGGGTGGAGATCGGCATTACGTTCGGTAGCTTCTGTGGCTTCGCGCTGCTGTATGTGTTGTTCGCCAAGCTATTTCCGATCATTTCCATCTGGGAAGTTGAAGAGGCCGAGGAGGCCCTCGAGGAGCGCCTCGAGCACATGAAGACCTACCTGCCGACCGGAACGACGGCTACGGCAGAGAGGTAGCCCGAACAAACCAGGTGAACGCAGGACTAGCCATGCCAGATATGACCACTTTCTTTCAGACACCCGGCGTTGGCGGAGTGATCGCGGCCACCGTAATCACGTCGATCATCATCACCTACGGCCTCATGCTCAGGTGGGTCCTGAGAGGCTACGAGGACAACAAGGACAACCAGTAACTGAGGAAAACTATCCCCCGCCGGCATAGCCGGCGTTGAACACCGGAATCCCAGCCCAAAGGAGAGGACGATGGCAGATTCAGGGAACGGGGGCACCCCGATGTTGGACGAGCTCGAAAAGGGGCCATGGCCCAGTTTCGTAACTCAAATCAAGGAGATGGCCGAGGAGAAGGAGTCCTGCCAGGACCTACTGGGTCTTCTGGAGCGCTCCTACAGAGAGAAGATCGGCCACTGGAAGCACGGCGGTATCGTCGGCGTGATGGGTTATGGCGGGGGCGTTATCGGCCGGTATAACGACATACCGGAAGACTTCCCCAACATCGCTCACTTCCACACGATTCGTGTGAACATGCCGACCGGTTGGTTCTACACTTCCGAGGCTCTCAAGACCATCTGTGACATCTGGGATGAGCACGGCTCCGGACTGACCAACATGCACGGGTCCACGGGCGATATCATCCTGCTCGGCACCACCACGGACGAGCTCGAGCCCACCTTCGCCAAGCTGGCCGCGGCCGGCTTCGACCTCGGTGGCTCCGGCTCGGACATGCGGACCCCGAGCGCTTGCGTCGGTCCGGCCCGGTGTGAGTGGGCCTGCTACGACTCGCTCGCCCTGTGCTATGACGTTACCCAGGAGTGGCAGGACGAGCTGCATCGTCCGGCATTCCCCTACAAGTTCAAGATCAAGTGCTCGGCTTGCCCCAACGACTGTGTTGCTTCGGTGGCGCGCGCCGACATGTCGATCATCGGCACCTGGCGTGATGAGATCCGGATCAATCAGGATGAGGTCAGGGCCGCCGTCGAGGGCGGCCTCGACATGCACGAGGAAGTCATCAGCCGTTGCCCGACCTACTGCATGAAGTGGGATGGCAACGAGCTCGACATCGACGACTCCAACTGCGTCAAGTGCATGCACTGCATCAACATGATGCCGAAGGCACTGCGCCCCGGAGAGGACACCGGCGCAACAATCCTGCTCGGCTCCAAGGCTCCGATCGTCGAAGGCGCACTGCTCTCGTCGGTCTTGGTGCCGTTCATGAAGCTCGAGCCTCCCTACGAGGAGCTCAAGGATCTCGTCGACCGGATCTGGGACTTCTGGGGTGAGTACGGCAAGAACAGGGAGCGTGTTGGCGAGCTGATGCAGCGTGTCGGGCTCGGCAATTTCCTGGAAGCCATCGAGGTGGATCCGCTGCCGCAGATGGTTTCGCATCCGAGGGACAACCCGTACGTCTTCTATGAGGAATACTTCGAGGAGGGCGACGACGAAGAGGAAGACGAGGGTTAGGGAAGCCGGCACATTGGCATTCCTCACGCGAACCCACGCAAGACTGATCTCGCAAGAAGGAGACATCCGATGGCAACCGAAAGAATCACGGACATTGGCCCTCCACACTACGTAGAATTCCTCCCCCCCGTCATTAAGGAAAACTACGGAAAGTGGCTCTACCACGAAATCATCAAGCCCGGGGTAATGGTCCACGTCGCGGAGTCCGGCGACAAGATCTACACCGTCCGCGCGGCCTCACCTCGCCTGCTGGGCACCAAGCGCATTCGTGTCTTCGCGGATCTGGCCGAGAAGTACTGTGACGGCCACCTGCGCTTCACCAGCCGCAACAACGTCGAATTCCTGCTCACTGACGATTCCAGGATCGACGAGCTCATCGCCGAGCTCGCCGAGATCGGCCACCCCGTGGGCGGCATCGGCAACGCGATCTCGAACATCGTTCACACGCAGGGATGGATCCACTGCCACTCTGCCGCGACCGACGCTTCCGGCGTTGTTAAAGCCGTGATGGACGATCTCTGCGACCACTTCACCGAGCAGAAGGTGCCCGGCAAGCTGCGCATCGC
Organism: uncultured bacterium; assembly: GCA_937922775.1. Lineage (GTDB taxonomy): Bacteria > Acidobacteriota > UBA890 > UBA890 > UBA890 > CALAKE01. Next base: position 5,352 of record CALAKE010000346.1, read on the forward strand.
GTTGGCCTGCTGCCTGAACATGTGCGGCGCCGTCCACTGCTCCGACATCGCCATCCTCGGCATCCACCGGCGGCCGCCGAAGACCCAGCATGCCAGCCTGAACAAGATCTGTGAGATCCCCAACGTCGTCGCCTCCTGCCCCACGGCAGCCATTCGGCCGGCGACGGTCGATGGGGAGCCCTCCATCGAGATCGACGACGAGCTGTGCATGTTCTGCGCCAACTGTTTCACGGTGTGCCCGGCGCTGCCCATGGCCGACGCTCTCAACGACGGCGTCTCGATTTGGGTCGGTGGTAAAGTCTCCAATGCCCGTTCGGAGCCGACGTTCTCCAAGCTGGCGATTCCGTTCCTGCCCAACACTCCGCCGCGGTGGCCCGAGGTCGTCGAAGCGGT
>CALAKE010000347.1 GCA_937922775.1 uncultured bacterium
CGTGATGGACGACCTTTGCGATCACTTCACGGAGCAGAAGGTGCCCGGCAAGCTGCGCATCGCGTTGGCCTGCTGCTTGAACATGTGCGGCGCCGTTCACTGTTCCGACATCGCCATCCTCGGCATCCACCGTCGGCCGCCGAAGATGCAGCATGAATCTCTCAACAAGATCTGTGAGATCCCCAACGTTGTCGCCTCCTGCCCGACGGCAGCCATTCGACCGGCGACAGTCGACGGGAACCCCTCCGTCGATATCGACGAAGAGCTGTGCATGTTCTGCGCCAACTGCTTCACTGTTTGCCCGGCACTGCCGATGGCCGACGCGTTGAACGACGGCGTTTCGATCTGGGTGGGTGGTAAGGTATCTAATGCCCGCTCGGAGCCGACGTTCTCGAAGCTGGCGATTCCGTTCCTGCCCAACAACCCGCCGCGTTGGCCGGAGGTCACGGACGCTGTCCGCAACCTCGTGGAGGTGTGGGTCAACGGCGCCCGCAAGCACGAGCGCATGGGCGAGTTCATCGAGCGCATCGGCTGGCCGAAGTTCTTCGAGCTTACGGGTATCGAGTTCACCAAGGAGCACATCGACGACTTCAAGCACGCAGGTCTCACCTACAAGCGGTCCGCCCAGCTCAGACACTAGGAGGTACCCAATGGCCGTCACGCCCGAAGAAATTGCGGACGCCATGTACGAAATGGTCAAGGAGTATCAAGGCAAGAAGCAGCTCAAAGCCGGCGACTTGATCAAAGCGATGATCCAGAAGTTCGGTGACGAAGTCGACAAGAAGCAGTGCAAGCTCGCCATCCGGAAGCTGATGGAATCCGGCCGGTGTGTTTACACATACTTCGGCGGCAGCTTCATCGAGTTGCCCCCTGAGGAGGGCGTCGAGAAGTAACGAAGTAGCACCCGGCGGCTGGCTCCGTTGTCGGCCGCCGGGAATGGATCGGGGAGTGTGACCCGTCTGCCCGTCCCGGATTCGGGACGTGATCGAGGTGAGGTATGTGCGCAGTCAAGGTCAAGAAAAAGAAGAAAAAATTCGGGGCAGGTAGGTTCTCCTCCTCTGCTGGGTCGCGTGAGTTGGGCCCCCTGCGGCCGAAAAACGTCGAGAAGAAACCGCCGTGCCAGGACACATGCCCGAGCGGTAACCATGTTCGGGAGTTCCTGACTACCATCGCGCAGGCCGAGAAGTACGGGAAGACCGAGGAACAGGCTTTCGAAGAGGCTTTCTACATCTATGCGGAGACCAGCCCCTTTCCCATGGTCTGTGGCCGCGTCTGCCCGGCCCCATGCGAGAGCGAATGTAATCGTAGGGAGCTCGAGGGCGCCGTCAACATCAACAAGGTCGACCGCGCCTTGGGCGACTTCGCGATGGAGAACAGGCTCAAGCTCAAGGTGCTCACCGACGAGAAACATCCACAAACCGTCGGCGTCGTCGGCGGCGGCCCCAGCGGTCTGTCGTGCGCGTATCAGCTCGCGAGACGAGGCTTCGGGGTCACAGTGTACGAGGCGGCCGACAAGCCCGGCGGCATGCTGCGTTGGGGCATCCCCGGCTATCGCCTTCCGGAGGAGATCCTAGACTACGAGATCAACTCAATACTCGATCTCGGTGTAGAGCTGAAGTGCGGGGTCAAAGTAGGCAAGGACATCAGTGTCTACGACCTTCAGAAACAGCACGACGCGGTTTACGTCGCCCTTGGAGCCCAACAGGGCATGAAACTAGGTGTCGAAGGCGAGGACGCCAAGAACGTCTTTTCGGGAGTCAATTTCCTCGACCGGTTCCATCACGGTGAGGAGCTGGCACTCGGCAAGGACGTCGTGGTGATCATTGTCGGCGGCGGCGACACCGCCATCGACTCGGCGCGCATCTGTCGCCGACTCGGCGCCAACGTCACCATTCTCTATCGCCGCACGCGCCAGGAGATGCCCGCCATCGACGAGGAGGTCGACGAGGCGATGGCCGAAGGCGTCGTGATCGAGTTCCTCGCCGCCCCGATCGGGTTCGTGCAGGAAGGCGACATGGTCACCGCCATGAAGGCCATCCGCATGGAGCTCGGGGAGCCCGACGATTCTGGTCGTCGCCGCCCGGTGCCCATCGAGGGTTCCGAGTTCGAGATCCCGGCCAGCGCGGTGATCTCCGCCATCAGCCAGGAGCCCGATTTCAGCGGTTTCGAGATGCTGATCGAGGGCAGGGACTGGATCAAGGTCGACAACCGCGGTGCCACCAACGAAGCGGGCATCTGGGCCGGTGGCGACGTCACGAATCTCGGCCTGGTGACCGACGCGATCGGACATGGTCGGTTGGCGGCCGAGTCGATCGCGTGCTCGTTTCTCGGAGTGGAGCCCGAGGTCGACAAACGCGAGATCGTCCGGACGGACCGTATGCGTCTCGATCACTATGAAAAGATCGAGCGCGCAACCGCACCGACCATCGACCCGAACCAGCGCCTCGACGACATGGATCTGGAGGTCAACCTGCCCTTCCCGCGTGAGCAGCTCATTCAAGAGACGCACCGCTGCATGAGTTGCGGCTACTGCTTCGACTGCGAGAAGTGCTGGATGTTCTGCCAGGACCAGGCCGTTCTGAAGCCGGCGGTCAAGGGTGATCCCTACGAGTTCAACCTCGGCAATTGCACGGGCTGCAAGAAGTGCGCGGAGGAGTGCCCCTGCGGCTTCATCGACATGGTCTGATGGTATGTCTGTCCCCCGTATTCTGATTGCCGGTTTGCGAGGGGGCAGCGGCAAGACGCTCGTATCGCTGGGGCTGGTAGCAGCCTGGCGAAAAGAAGGTCGTAACGTCGCGCCCTACAAGAAGGGGCCCGACTATATCGACGCGGCGTGGCTGTCGGCGACGGCAGCCACGCCGTGTCGCAATCTCGACCTCTTTCTCATGTCCCCCGAGGCCGCCCTGAAGTCCTTCGTAGACTCGTCTGCGCGCGCGGACGTGGCGGTCATCGAGGGCAACCGCGGCCTGTACGACGGGATGGACGTCCAAGGTGCCTATAGCACGGCCGAGTTGGCCAAGCTGTTGAAGACCCCGGTCGTGCTCACTGTCGATTGCACCAAGACCACGCGAACAGTCGCCGCGCTGGTTCTGGGTTGCCAGCATCTGGACCCGGATGTTCCGCTGCGCGGTGTCATCCTCAACCAGGTGGCCGGTGACAGGCATGAAACGGTGCTGCGGGAGTCGATCGAGCAGATCTGCGACCTGCCCGTGCTCGGGGCAATTCGCCGGATTCCGAAGCAGTTCTTCCCGGAACGTCACCTGGGCCTCGTACCGCCGCAGGAACACGACCAGCAGGCCAGCTCGATCGAGCAGGTAGCGGGCGTGGCGGAGCAGTACCTCGACCTG
>CALAKE010000348.1 GCA_937922775.1 uncultured bacterium
CGAGATCGTCCTCAACAACAGATTCGTGCCGGGCGCGATCGACCTACCTGACCTGCCGCGCCTCGGGATGGACATGACTCTGCCGGTAGGACTCGAAAACGTCGAGTGGCTCGGCAGGGGACCGCACGAGAACTACCAGGACCGCAACACTGCAGCCACGGTCAACATCTACCGGAGCACCGTCAGCGAGCAGTACGTTCCCTATATCCGGCCCCAGGAGAATGGCTACAAGACCGATACCAGGTGGGTCGCTCTCACCAACGATGAAGGCGTAGGATTGCTGGCCGCTGGCATCCCGACCTTCAGCTTCAGTGCCCTTCATTTTCTCAGCGAAGACTTCGACCCCGGCCCACAAATAGGACAGCGGCACACCATCGATCTTGTCGAACGCGACCTCGTGGCACTGCGGCTCGACTACGGACAAATGGGGGTCGGGGGCGACACGAGCTGGGGGGCGCGACCCCATCCGCAGTACACCTTGCCTCCGCGGGAGTATGTCTACAGCATCATGTTGAAGCCGTTCTCCTCGGAGATCGGCTCTGCGGCGCAGCAGGCGAAACACAACTTCACCCGCGGAGGCCGCTGAGATCTACAAGTCGCGGCGGGGGAGCCCCGTTCCCGGCTCTTCATGGGGCCCCGTTGGTCAGCTGAGGCGCGTCGGGTAGCGTAGAAGAGCCATGTCTTTTCATATCTTGCGCTCGACGGGAGTCCTTGCAGTCCTCCTCTGCCTGCCCTGCCTGGCCGATGGGGACGAGTCGGCGGCTGTCCGCTCACCGCTTCGCGTTGCCGCGCGGTCGCAGTCGCCGCAACACCGAGAGCCGGTGCTCCGAGCGGAGCAGCCACGACAGGAGTCGCTTCACCGACAGCCCCTCTTAGTTCGCGTCGCCTACTCTCCCGACCTGCGCCACCGCCCCGGCTGGCAGCGAGAGCTCGAATGCGCGTTCTCGCGGGTGAACGCGATCCTCGACCCTGTCACTGGTCGGCCCGTCGAGATCGTCGACAAGGTCGTGTGGCTCGGTGGGGCAACGGACGGGACGGCCTACGAGTTGCGCCAGAGCCTGGTCAGATCCGTAGATCCGGGTGAGGCAGAAATCGTTATCGGCCTCGCAGGCGGCTCCGGATCGACCTCTCGGGACCATGCTTGGCGTGGCGGGGAGATCCTGGTCGAAGAGGGTTTGGCTCACTATACCCGTGGCTACGTTGTCATCGAGGTCGGCCCAGGTGACATTTGCGAGGGCTACCGCCTGCTGGCGCACGAGCTCGCGCATGTGTTCGGTGGGGTGCACCGAATGGACAACGATTACCTTCTGACGACGGATGGCTCAGGGGTCGCGATCGATCCGCTCAACGAAGCGCTCCTGAGCCTGCACGCCGACCGCCGATTCGGCCCCGGTGTGGCGCCATTGAGCGGCGAGGAGCTGCGCACGATGTGGCGCCTGGCTCGAGCCGACGTCGATCAGCCGACGACATGGCTCGTCGTCGGGATCCTGGCGGCACGCATGGGCAAGCCAGGGGCAGCCTGCACCTACTATCTCAGAGCTCTCGAGATCGCACCTGGTTTTGCCGCAGCACACGCCAATTTGGGGCACGCGCGTTTTCAGCTCGAAGAGTTCGGTGCGGCGGAGAACCACTATCTGAGGGCGCTCGAGTTGGCTCCCGGCAACGGCATGGTTCACAACAACCTGGCGGCCATCTACTACGGGCATGGCTCGGCTGAGAAGGCCGTGCCGCACCTCCGTTCGGCGCTCGTGGTGGGCTTCGAGGTGGACCCTCAGTTCATCGCCGCAGTCGAGCAGGCCACAGGGCAGAAGATTCGGCAGAACTGACCCGGTACCGTGGGATGCGAGGCCGGTGCGAGCGACAGAGGTGTTCCAACATGCCGCAAGCGGGGCACTCAGTCGCGGAGGTCGTCGCCCGGAAGAGCCTCATAGAGTCCCCTGAGCCAATCCGATACGGGCGCGGCCCGCGGGAGCTCACGCCCCTGGATGGTGCGCAACGGGCGGATGCTCGAGACGCTCGAAGTAACGAAAACCTCGCTGGCGATTTCGAGCTCTTCGCGAAGCAGAATTCGTTCCTCGAAAGGCCGCCTGGCTGCCTCGAGCTCCTGAAGGCAAAAGGCTCGTACTGTTCCCGCCAGAATGCCGCGGGACAGAGGAGGTGTCACGACAATGCCACCGACGACAGCGAACAGGCTGGCCGTATCGGCTTCGGCTATATCGCCATCGACGGTGGTGATGACGGCAAGGTTGGCGCCGTGACTGCGCGCTGACTGATGCGCCATGATCCGCCAAAGCGACGATGTGGTCTTGTGTCCCGAGAGAAGCTCGTCGGGATCAGTACGGGGCCAGTCGACGATCCAGGCCCTCGCCTCGGAGTCCATGCCGTCGGGCACGGGGATGAGACGAATGAGCAACGTCGGGCTTGGCTGAGCAGGTGGATCAAGACCGAATTCCGTGCCTCCACCTCGCGTAACCGTGATGCGAAGGGCGCTCAGTCTGTGTCCCGGGATGAGGCTGACCAGCTCGCCCAGCGCCTCCGCGACCTGATTCTCGAAACCGGGTGGCAGGGGGAAACTCAATGCTGCGGCGCTTGCTTCTAGCCGCCGCAGGTGCTCCATGAGCAGCACGGGGCGGTCGTTGCGGACTGCCACTGTCTCGAACAACCCATCTCCCAGGAGCAGGCCGCGGTCGAGCAGAATGCGGGCGACGCTCGGCGGTGTCTGGTCGTCCCGCCATGCGGCGCCGTCCAGCCACGTCGCCCCGATTGCTTGCGGCGGCTCTTCGTCGATGGGGTCGATCTGCCTCATCTCGGCATTCCTGTGCCATGTACTTCCACTGTACATGGCTGATTCTCGTGCAGGCCCACCCGGATGTCCATCAACTTTTCGCAGACCCAGGCGTTGGTCCGCAGGTGGCTGCTGACCTGGGGCGTAGTGTAGCGTGAGCTACCCGACGCCAGAGCCAAGAACGGCAGCACCTGGTCGGCGAGATGGTCTTCCAACGACGCGCCGCCCTCATGGTGAGCGAGCAGGGCCGCCGCCGCCTCCTCTCCCACTGCCTCCGCTCGCTTGCCACGGCGGCCCAATGCGGAGAAGCCACACGGGAGCGCCTGCGAGGCACCCTCGCCGCGGCCGCTCATCTTGCCATTCACGCTGTCGCTGCTGCCCCTGTCGCGCTCGGCCCTATCGCTTTCTCCGTCGTAGTCTGCGCGCAAGAAGCAAAAGCTGCCACGACCCGTACTCTCGATCGATTCTTCTGCAATGTCGATCGGAACCTCGGGAACCGCCACAGTCAACAAGTGGCGGGCTGCACGGGCCTGACGCTCGGCGATATGAGCGGGCAGTCCAGATACGACAGAGACTCCGCTGATCGACCGCAAAGGTCCTCGAGCCGTCCAGTCGATGCTGCTCAACTTGGTTGTGCCCGCGATATCGACCTCTATCTTCCCGCCGCCGCGCGGGTACC
>CALAKE010000349.1 GCA_937922775.1 uncultured bacterium
GAGCTCGTGCTGAACCATCACCCCCTCGATGTCGTCGGCTGGGATGGCTTCTACTATCCATGGGCCTTCAACATTCACGACTTCGAGCCTCGTGTGGGCCGCTTCCACTTGCCGCCGCCGGTGCATCAAACGTTCGAGAGCGAGGGCTATGTGATCTGTTCCTTCTGCCCCCGGCCGTTCGACTTCGATGCGGAGGCGGTGCCGGCACCATACGTGCACTCCAATGTGATGTCGGATGAGGTGCTCTACTACGCCTCTTCGGAGTTCATGAGCCGCAAGGGCATTGAGTACGGCTCCCTCACGCTGCATCCCGACGGGCTGGCCCATGGCCCTCATCCCGGCCGAGCCGAAGCATCGATCGGACAGGAGGGAACCGATGAGCTGGCCGTGATGTACGACACCTTCCGCCCGCTGATGGTCGCTGAAGAGCTGTTGCCGGCCGAGGATCCCGACTACTTCAAGAGTTGGGTGGAATAGGGCTCGTCAGATGATCTCACCGATCAGGGGGCTCATGACCGGGCTCATCGACTATGCGGGTCTCTTCCCTCCTGCCAGCCTCGAGATGAACGAGGCGGTGCGGCGATACGCTGAGTATCGGAAGGGCGCCCACGCGCCGGCGCTGGGGCGCTTCATCGTGCCGGCGGGACGCCTCGGCGAACTGCGAGAGTCTGTCCTGAAGATGGCAGGCAGAGAGTCGACAGCCGCATGGCCTCTGAGCGTCATCGCAGGAGACGATCTGGAAGGCGAGCTGGCCGGCATGGTCGACCTCGAAGCAGTGACGGCGGACGGTGGGGAGACTCAGTGGGCGCGGATCGCCGCCCTCGAGCTTCGGGCGTCACGGCCACAGCAGGTGGAAGAGCGACTTGCCCTCGCCGGGAAGCGGTTGAGTAGCCTCGATTCGATAGAAGTCTACTTCGAGATCCCTCTAGACCCGCATCCGGGAGTCTTCGTCACTGCCATAGCGGATTCCTCGAGGAGTCAGGTTTCAGGTGCCGGGCGGAATGCAGGGCGGTCCGTCTTTGCGAAGATTCGCACCGGTGGCGTGACGACCGAGGCCTTTCCTGAGCCAGAAGCGATCTTGCGGTTCCTGATCTGTGCTCGAGATGCCGGTGTTTCGTTCAAGGCCACGGCGGGACTGCACCACCCTTTACGGGGGCGATACCCGATGACTTATGAAGAGGACGCCGAGGCAGAAACAATGACCGGCTTCCTCAATCTGTTCTCGACGGCAGCAGCCATTTACGCCGAAACGGGAACTGAGGAAGAATGGCTCGCGCTTCTTACCGAGGACAGCGCTGATGCCTTCACATTCACCAGCACCAGTATTCGTTGGCGCGATCTGGATCTTCCCGCTGCTGATATTGTTGCTGCCCGTCACGACTTTGCGCGCTCGTATGGCTCATGCTCCTTCGAGGAACCCATCGCGGGCCTCAGAGCGCTAGCCATGTCTCGCAAGGAGGCCTAGTGGAATGACCGCCAGCATCGACCATACGCACGCGTCGGACCTACAGAGTTGGGTCGAGTCGGCCAATCTTCCTGGTTCCGACTTCCCCATTCAGAACTTGCCTTACGGGGTCTTCTGTGGCGCCGGTGACGCTACGGCTCGCATTGGCGTGGCCATAGGCGATCACGTGCTCGACCTCCTGGCCTGTGAGGCCGCAGGGCTGCTGGACGGACTGGCAGCCGCTCCCGCCTGCACCCGTTCCGTGCTCAATGAGCTGATGGGAGTGTCAGCAGAGGAGCGCACGGCACTGAGGCACCGGATTGTAGAGCTTCTGGCAGAGAACGCTTCGGACGACATGCGGGATCAGGTACAGCGTGCGTTGCTGCCTGTCGCCGACGTGGAAATGCTGCTGCCGGCGGAAATCGGCGACTACACTGACTTCTACGCCTCGGTTCATCACGCCACCAACGTGGGAAGCATGATGCGGCCGGATAATCCGCTGCTGTCCAACTACAAGTACGTGGTGATTGGCTACCACGGGCGGGCCTCCTCGGTGGTGGTGAGCGGCACACCCGTGAAGCGACCATCCGGCCAGCGGAAGGCACCCGACGCGGACATGCCGGAGTTTGGTCCGTCGCGCTTGCTCGACTACGAGCTCGAGGTCGGAATGTTCGTCGGACCCGGAAACCCCCTTGGCGAACCGGTCCCGATGACGAATGCGGAGGATCACCTCTTCGGCCTTTGCCTGGTCAACGACTGGTCGGCCCGTGATGTTCAGGTCTGGGAATACCAGCCGTTGGGCCCATTTCTGGGCAAGAGCTTCGCCACTTCGGTGTCTCCCTGGGTCGTCACCCTCGATGCCCTGGCGCCGTTTCGCGTTTCCGCCTTCGATCGGCCCGACGGCGACCCGCAACCGCTTGCCCATCTCGACTCCACTCAGAACCGCTCACACGGCGGCATCGAGTTGACCCTGGAGGTTTGGGTTCAGAGTCTTCGCATGCGCGAGGAGGGCATCGAACCGATGCGATTGAGCCGCGGCAACTTCAGTGATCTCTACTGGACGGCCGCCCAGATGATCGCGCACCACACCAGCAACGGCTGCAACCTGCGGCCTGGGGACCTGCTCGCCAGCGGTACCGTGTCGGGCCCTGACAAGGGCTCGCGCGGCTGCCTCCTCGAGCTGAGCTGGCGGGGCACAGAGCCGATTGATCTGCCCACCGGCGAGGAGCTCAAGTTCCTCCGGGATGGCGACGAGCTCATCATGCGCGGCTTCTGTGAGCGCGAAGGCTTCGCACGCATTGGCTTCGGAGAGTGTCGCGGGACCGTTCTTGCAGCCGGCTAGCCGGCGCCTCTTTTTTCACCACGACCCGTTCAGATCCGGGATCGGGGTTCCTGAGCCGAGACGCAACGTGTCTCTGAACGTCGTCTACCCGTTCAGGAGCCTTCGGGAGGAATAAGCTCCACTGGCACTGGCATGAGGTTCCACGTAAAGCGATTGAGGCTGTCGGCATAGGC
>CALAKE010000350.1 GCA_937922775.1 uncultured bacterium
AGATCGCCGACGCTGAACCGGCCTCGTTCGGTGACTTCGACGGGGTCTCGCCGCGGGACCTCGAGGCGTTGCTCGACTGAGCGCTCCTCTGCTTGAGCCCGCCCTCCAGAGCCCCGTCACACGAGCCGACTCGCTGCGCTCGCCCTGTCCGGGCAAAGCCTCCAGACCCGCCCCTGCATGCCTCGCGCCCTCCAGAGCCCCGACCCGTCGAGGCTGGTGGCCGGTCTTCCCATCAACGTCTCCAGCGAGCTTTCCGAGCGCAACGCGCCAACCGGCACACACGGGCGATTGGGGATAGACTTTCTCCGACTCGCCTCAGTGCAACGAGCCACATCGATCCTTCAGGCCCCTCTTTCCGCTTGCCGGAGAACGAGACCATGAGTGACCTCGAGTCCTGTGTCGATTTCCTTCAACGTCTGATCCAAACGCAGAGCCTGCCGGGGAGCGAGGGCGAGATCGCGGCCCTCATGCGCGACGAGATGGAAAAGCTCGGGTATGCCGACGCGCGAATCGACGAGGCTGGCAATGCGATCGGCCGCTTGCCGGGCCGCGGCGAGGCCGAGCCACTGATGTTCAATACCCACCTCGATCACGTCGACGTCGGCGAGCACGATGCCTGGCCCTATCCGCCCTTCGGCGGTGAGGTACACGACGGCAAGGTCTGGGGCCGGGGCGCCGTCGACATCAAGGGCCCGATGGCGGCCCAAGTCTATGGTGTTGCGCGCCTGATCCGGGATGGCTTCCAACCGGCGGGTGATGTTTACGTCACCGGCGTGGTTCAGGAGGAAACAGGCGGCCTCGGCGCCCAACATCTGCTCACTCATCTGCGCCCGCCGCTGGTGGTCGTTGGCGAGCCCAGTCGCAACGAGATTCGCCGCGGGCACCGGGGGCGCACCGAGCTGCTCCTGCACACGTACGGCAAGAGCTGTCATGCCAGTGTTCCTCAGGAGGGGGTGAACGCACTCGCAGTTGTCGCTAACTTCCTGGGCGGCATCGACGAGCTCGAGATGCGTCGCGACGCCGACCTCGGCGCCAGCACGGTGGCGCCAACCCTCATTCGAACCGACCAGATCAGCCCCAACGTGATCCCCGGTGAGGTGTGGCTTACTTGTGACTGGCGCAGCGTTCCGGGAGAGCGAGGTGAGGACGCGCGCGAGGTTCTGCAAGCGCTGGCGGATAGCAGCCTGGTCGAGGGTTCACGCGCCGAGGTCACAATTCCCTACTACGAGATGACTGCCTACACCGGCATGCAGATGGATGTCCCCTGTGTCCATCCCGGCTACATCTTGGCGTCCGACCACCCTGCGGTGATAGCGACGAAGGAGATCCTCGACCACGCCCTCGGGCGCGATGTTCCGGTGAGCGTATGGCAGTTCGCTACCGACGGTGGGCATTTCGCCGAGGCGGGCCAAACGTGTATCGGATTCGGCCCCGGAGATGATCTGCTGGCACACACCATCGACGAGCATGTCGACATCTCGGCCCTCGAGGAAGCACTCGATGGCAACGAGGCCCTGGCCAAGGACCTTGACGCGCGGGTGCTGTCTGCCTGATCAATTGTCGAGCCTAGGTGGCTTCTCGTGCCCTCGTGACCAGGCCCGAGAAGGAATCCCGGCTATCGGACCACGAACTGGACCACGTGCTCCTCGTCCATCGGTCGTGTCACCAGCGACACTGCCACCAGAACGAAGACGTTCGCCAACACACCCCAGATGCCCGGGTGAATCTGTTGCCACTGGAGCGCCGGAAATACGTTCCAGAGCACGGTGACCAAACAGCCCGCCAGCAGCCCGGCCATTGCCCCAGGTCGCGTCGCGCGCGACCAGAAGAAGGTCGCGAGTAGTAGCGGGAAAAGCTGCGCGATGAAGCCGTAAGCCAATAGCAGCAGGTAGACGAGCGAGTAATCCGAAAAGACAGCGAAGTAGTAGGCAACGCCGCTGATAACGATGACCAGGAAACGAATCGCCCGGCGCTGGCTGTGGTCGTCCATCTCGGGACGGAACCAGATCTTGTAGAGATCGTTGATCAGGATTGAGCCGGCCGCGTGGACAATGGCATCGCCGGTGGACATCGACGCGGCCAGGGCGCCAGCGCAGAACAGCCCGACGACCACGGCGGGCAATCCGAGAGACGTAATGATGGTCGGGAGGATCGCGTCGGCCGGTTCGACGCCGGGGAAGCGCAGTATGCCCGAGAATCCGATGAACAGGATAGGCACCAGGAAGATCTGAAAAGTGGGGTAGAAAACCACGGTCTTTTTCAGCGTGCGCACATCGCGGGCCGTGTAGATCTTCATGAAGTAGTGCGGCCACAGGCTGAAGCCCATCACGGAGATGGCGATGGCGCTGCAGTATCCGCCCCAGGTCCACACGTTGCCGGCTGCGTCGAGACCCGGTGCGACGAGCATCTCCGGCACGGAGTCTGCGAGAGCCTCGAACATGGCCCCCACTCCGCCGTAGAGCTTGATCGGCAGGTAGATGCCGAGGCCCCAAGCCAGAGCCATCATGAACATGCCCTGGAACGTGTTCGTCCATCCGACTCCCATGACACCGCTGTAGTAGACGTAGACCAGCACGACGCCGTAGGCGATCGCCGCACCGGCCCACTCTGGCATCCTGCCCTCGGTAACGACGTTGAAGACGTAGCCGGCGCCCTGCATTTGCAGAGTCAGGTACGGCAAAAAGGACACCAGACTGACCAGAGCCAACAAGCCTGAAAGTGTCGGGCTCTGGAAACGATGAGCGAACAGCTCCGCCTGGGTGACATAGCCGAAGCGTCGACCGAGTGTCGCCACACGAGGACCAAAGAAATACCAGGGCGCCAGTCCCAGGGTTCCGTAGGAGAGGATGTAGAAGGCTGCGGCCCCTCGCGAGTAGGCCCAACCCGGGCCGCCGAGAAAAGCGAAGGCGCTGAAGATCGACGCGCCCATGATGAAATACATGATCAGGAAGCCGAACTCGCGGTCGGCAGCCACGTACCCCTCGGTCGATGAAGAGGCACGTCTTCCCGACATCACCCCGACCGCGAGCGATATGGCCAGATAGGCGAGGGTGACGAGAAAGACGATGACCCAGGAAGGCACCCCCTACTTCCTCCCTGCGTCAGGAGTACTCACCGGATCCGGTGACCTCGATGGCTCTGGTGACCCCGGTGGCTCCCGTGGCCGCGACGGCTCCTGTGGCTCCTGCAGTTTCCCGTGGCGGTCTTCCCAGAGGTACAGCGCCAGAATCGCGACGAACGCCACGCACAGCAAGGACACGAGATAGAGCAGGGACGCCGGCATCCCGAGGATCAGCGGCCGTATGTGGTTGAAGATCGGATAGATCGGCCACATGAAGGCGAAGAAGACGGCGATGAACAGAATCGTCGCCGCCTTGTAAATTCGTCGCTCGCTAGGGGAAAGCTGAGAAGAGAAGATCACGGGCTTCATGGAGGCCTACCCTACACCGGTTGCTTGCGGTGTCCCACTTCGTCGGTGGTTTGCCGGTCTCATGCCATCGCTCGCCATCGGCCTGGTAGGCTATGAACAAGCGATCCGACACGGATAATCCGAGCTCCTCAAAGGACCAGAAACCATGAACCAAGCCTACTCAATGCAACAACAGATGCCGGTGGCAAGCATCGGCGTCGACGCCCGCGCTACCTTCATCACGCGAACCTACCTGCACCTGTTCGGAGCCATCATTGCTTTCGTCCTGGTCGAGGTATTCCTCTTCTCTTCCGGCATAGCTCAGACGCTCGCCCGAGCGATGCTGAGCACCTCCTGGCTCCTGGTGCTGGGCGGGTTCATGGTCGTCGGCTGGCTCGGCAGCAGGATGGCCAGCTCGGGAGGCTCTCTGGCGAAGCAGTACGCGGGTCTCGGCGTATATGTCCTGGGCCAGGCGATCATCTTCGTACCGTTGCTTTTCATCGCGCAGGCCTACGCTCCCGGCGCCATCGAGAGCGCAGCGATGGTGACTCTCCTGGGGTTTGCGGGCCTGACCGCGATTGCCGTGAAGACGCGCAAGGACTTCTCGTTTCTCGGCGGGATGCTGCGGTGGGGCTTCGTCGGTGCCCTGGTGCTGATCGTCGCCGGCGTGATCTTCGGCTTTCAGCTCGGCACCTTCTTCTCAGTGGCGATGATAGTGCTGGCCGGCGGCGCGATTCTCTACGACACCTCCAACGTCCTGCTCCGCTATCCGGAGGACCAGTACGTCGCCGCGTCGCTGCAGCTCTTCGCATCTGTGGCGCTGATGTTCTGGTACGTCCTCCAGCTCTTCATGTCGCGCGACTGAGGTCCAGAAGCGCCGCTCATTCAAGAGCAGCCTCGCCACCGGTATCCGGGGGCGCCTTCCCTTCAGAGGCCAATCATCGGGAAGCGTTTCGCGCGCGTGGCCGTCCCAGAGGGTAGGGGCAAGGAGGGCGCGCCATCGCTCAGGGGAGGTGTGGGTGTATTCATATGTGTATAATGATGTGTATGAGAACCAACATCGTGCTCGATGACGACCTCGTTGCCGAGGCTGCTCGGCTCACCGGCATCAGGACAAAGAAAGCTCTCGTTCACGAAGCCCTTCGCACTCTTATCAAGGTGCGGAAACGCAAGAGCCTGCTTGAGCTGCGGGGTAAGGTCGCTTTCGATCCTGGCTACGACTACAAAGAGCTCAGGAGCCGGGGCGCTTGATCATCGTCGACACCTCGGTGCTCATCCCTTTCTTCCGCGGCGCTGACACGACGCCGGTGGCGCGGATGGTAGAGCTCGAACAGAAGCTCATCCCGTTCGGCATTCCTGCGATCTGCTGCCAGGAGCTGCTGCAAGGAGCGAAGGACCTGCAGGAGTGGAAGCTTCTGACCGGCTACTTGGAGACGCAGGAGCTGGTCAGCGGGCGGGACCCCTGGCAGTCGCACTGGGCCGCTGCTCGGATCTACTTCGATTGTCGCCGCAAGGGCATCACGATCAGCTCCTCGATCGATTGCCTGATTGCCCAGCTCGTTCTCGAAAGCGACGGTGTCTTGCTCCACGACGACGCCGATTTCGAGCTCATCAAGAGGGTCCGACCGCTGCAGACCGTCGAGATCTGAGCGTCTCCCGCCTCCGCAAGCGCGGGGGGTTGTCGCGCGAGCGAGACGTCTCAATTCAAGAAACCCGCGAAACAACTTCAAAATCCTGCAAGTGACGGCCGTGAATTTCGATCTTCTGTAATCGGCCTTGCAGCCGCCGATTTTATCCCAAGAACACCTGCAACCAACGAAGCAAAGTCAGCGTCAAAACCGTATAAAGAAACACACGCGTTCCCCGCGGCCAGATAGGAGATTGAGCATGTGCCGCAAGATTTCTGTATCAGCTCTGCTGTTGTTGCTCACTGCGAGCGTCGCGGCGGCCTCGAGTGAGCCGCCCGTCGAACCCAGGGTGCTGAACCAGGTTCAGAACGCTACCCGGTTGTTCATCGATGAGCACATGGTCGACGGAGCCTACCTCTACTACGACGCCTCCACCCACACGCTCGAGCGCCTGGAGTTCAAGATGCTCCATCCGCACGTCAGCAAGGACGGGGATCTCTATATTGCTCGGGCCGATTTCTTCGATGCCGAGGGTCGGCCCATAGACATGAGGTTCCTCGTGGTCATGCGCGATAATCAGCCGCACACGCTGCAGGCGATAGCTCATGCGACGGGGCCTCAGGCCGTGCACTCTTGCGCTGATTCGAGCTAGCCGACCGTCCGAGCTTCAGGCTCATACCTGGAGCCCGACGGAGCGCATCAGCTCGATCGCGTTGCTCTTGCGCACGACGCCCGGGCGCATTCGGTAGTCGAAGCGCATCTGCCCGTCTTCGAGGTGGTCCGCGAAATGAACATTTTCTCCCCGGAGGCCGAGCGCGTCGGCGATCTGCGCCAGAGCCAAGTCATGCGTCGTCACCAGTCCGACGGCTCCACGCTCGATCAACCCGCGCACGATGGCCTCGGCTCCGATGCGGCGGTCATGGGAGTTCGTACCGTGCAGGAACTCATCGATGAGGAACAGAACGGGGGGTTCCGACTCGGCACACTCGATGATCGCCCGCAGCCGAGTGATCTCGGCATAGAACCGCGACGTTCCTTCCGACAGGGAGTCCATGGTCCTGATGGACGCCCCGATGGCCAGCGGGGACAGCCGCATCCGCCTCGCGCGGACAGGCGCACCCGCCTGAGCGAGCACCGCGTTGATCCCCACGGTACGCAAGAGAGTGCTCTTGCCGGACATATTGGACCCGCTCACGACGACGACCTGCGGTCCCGAACAGAACGAGACGTCGTTGCGAACGACCTCGTCATGAGGCAGAAGCGGATGGCCCAGTGACTCACTGTCGAAATAGGGCGACTCGCCGGTCATCTCCGGGAACACGTCGCGCGGATTCTCATAGTGATAGCTCGCCAATGAGGAGAGCGCCTCGATCTCGCCGACGGCATCGAGCCAGCGACGCATCGTCGGCCCTGACACCCTGCGCCACTCCTCGAGGGCGCACGACAAGTGGAGATCCCAGAGAACGAATGGCGCGATCATTCTCACCATCATGTTGCGGCGAGAGTCCACGAGTCGCATCAGCTTGTCGAGACGCCCGATGCGCCGAGAGGGTGGCCAACCTTCGGTCTCCAGCTCGGCACGCAGGGTAGCCAGAAGCGGTGACGAGAAACGCTCGCTCTCAATCCTGTACAGGACCCCGGAGAAAAGCCCGAGGTCGCGCGCGGCTGTTTCGGCTTCCGACAAGACGCGCTCGGTGCGCCGCCAGTAGCGCAAGGTGACCCCGACGAGCCCAACGGCGATGGATAGAAAACAGACACGAAGTGCGACCACGGCGCTAGCAGGCAGGTCGAAAGTGCCGAACCCGACCCCCGCGTATAGCACGAGCGCCACAGCCGCGACGGCTCCGAAGATCGAGGCCACCCACCGCACAATCCGGCACGTTGCCAGGTCGAGGACGGACTCCCGCTCGCCCCAGGCTGCTAGCTCGACAGGGTGCACCCCTGTCCGCGCGTCTTCTCCGAGCACGGCGAAGTCTTCTCGCAGGTTGAGCCGCGGCGCGAGCTCACGGATTGCCTCCTGGCGGGCGGCGACGGTGGCGGGAGGGGCCGGCTTCTGAAGCCAAATGGCAAGTGTCTCTTCTCCCATGCGGGTGCGAGCGGCGCAAAGAAGCTCGAAAAGTGACGCGTGCCCGAACAAATCGAGGTCCCTCGCGTAGAGGTGATGATCGTCGATGAAGCGTGCCCCGTCGGTGCCGGTTCCCGCCCAGCGACCATCGAGTCGTCGCAGCGACCGTTCGTAGAACGCGACAGCCCGAGAAAGCACCCTCTGCTCGGTTTCAGACCGCTGCAGCCTTCCTCCGAGCCAGAAGATCAGGGCGGCAGGAAGCAGCAACCACCACGCGGAAAAAAGCTGACGGGACAGCGCCAGAAAGCCGAGGCCCAGCGCAGCGATGAAGATGCCCGCCCGGAGGTTCCCGAGGTGAAAATGCCAGCGCTCCCAAGACGCATGCGACGTCTCACGTGCCTGCAACCGTTCGCGATACTCGCCGCTTGGCTCGCCCGCCTGCATCGGGCTCATTCTCCCTCGGTTTGCTCGCTTTTCCTTAGCCTCGCGCGGCGATCCCACAATGCGCGCGCGGTGATCACTACCAGCGTCACAGCTACCAGCGGCAGTGCGAACAGAACCATCACACTGTTGAAGCCTTCGGCGTTGCCGTGGCTCGTCGCCTTGAATACCAGGTAGGCGAGGTATCCGACATAGCTCCACAGAAAGAGGAATCCCTCCCAGCGGTCGATCAGCTTGCCCGAGTAGAAGATAGGCATGCAGGCCACAGCTACCGCAATCATCACCGGTATGTCGAGGCCCATGGCTGAGGGAGAGACCTGAATGCCGCCGGGCGCAATGATGGCTGTGGCGCCGAGCACCGCCAGGATATTGAAGATGTTGCTACCGACGACGTTGCCGACCGCAATGTCGCGTTCGCCCCGGTAGCTGGCAACCGCCGAGGTCGCGACCTCGGGCAACGACGTGCCGATTGCCACGATCGTCAGCCCGATAATGAGCTCGCTGACACCGAGCACCTGGGCGATCTGCGAGGCTCCGTCGACCAGCCAGCGGGCACCCAGCGTCAACAACCCCAAGCCGACAGCAATATATCCGCAATAGGCGAGCTTCCTGTGATAGGGAACGGCAAGATCGAGCGCGTCTGCGTATTCCTCCAGAATCACCGAACGGGACTTCCTGCTCATTCGAATCGACATGACCGTATAGACGACGATGCCGCTGAACAGCAGGATGCCGTCGAAACGCCCGAGCGTGCCGTCGAGCGCCAACAGCCAAGTGATGATCGAGACGGCAATCATGATGGGCACATCGATACGAACGAGCCGGTCCGACACGCGCAACGGAGCAACAGCGGCTGCCAGACCCAGTACAAGAAGGACGTTGGCGATATTGCTGCCTATGACGTTACCGATCGTGAGGTCGGGCTGGCCATTGAGGGCCGCGCCTACACCGACCGCCAGCTCGGGCGAGCCTGTTCCCCAGGCAACCACAGTGAGGCCGATCACGAGCGGCGATACGCCCACGGCGAACGCCAGGCGAGTCGATCCACGAACGAGGATCTCCGCGCCCACGATGAGAGCCGCCAAGCCGGCGACGAAGAAGACTAGAACCAGAATGCCCACAGATGCCTTGCCCAGAAGAACTCGCCACAGCGCCCTCCTCCCGCTTCTAGGGGAGAGGATCCCCGCAGCTCACGAACTCGGAGGGGAGTTTACTCTGTCCCGGGCGTCTCATCGCCCTCAGGTGCAGGAGGAGCCGTCCAGAAACCGGGGCTACCCTGGCCTACTGCCGCGTGCTCACCGTGAAAGAGCGCTGCGTTGAACAGCACTCGGAAGGTGCCGAACGGCTGCCCGCGCCACTGCGGCTTGAAGCCAAGCAGAATGACATGTCCATCGTCCAGATGAACGTCGAGGGCGGCGGCATGGCCGTGAAGGTACTCCTCTCCGAGCAAATAGCCTGAAAGCAGCGGCGAGCCGTGCTCCGGGTACTTGGCGAGAGCAGTGCCCTCGAAGCCGTTCTCGGTGGTGAAGACTGGGCTCCGCCAAACGAAAAGCTTGGATCGGGCCGGCATTCCCGCCATAACGGGATGGGCGGGGTCGACAATGGCCTCGAGAATCGAGCCGCTGGTGAACAGCTCGTCACGTCCGAGATCGGCGGCAATATTGGTTACCGGCAGGTTCAACTCCTCAATGGCGAAGTTGGAGCTGGCGTTCAAACACACAACCGTGCCTCCTTGCCGCACGAATTCATCGAGGGCGCGGACACCTTGCGCGCCGATGCCGCCTGCGAAGCGGGTAGGCACGGTCCCGCGGGGGTGACCTTCGAGAATTTGTCGACTCCCTACGTCGGGCAGGAAAATCACGTCGAAGCGCTCAGCAAGAGGTGTACCGTGAAAATCGGCATTTCGCAGGCTCCGAAGCTCAAATCCATATTGCTCGAGGAGCCACCGGGTCCAGCCCTCATCCATGCTCGCGGTCCAGGGACGGTACAGGCCGATTCGAGGCGCGGGCAGCGGCACTCCGGTCGTCCTCGTACGTTGGGCTCGCAGCGCCAGGTTACCCACGATTTCTTCGGCGTCGCCGGGTTGAAGCCCGACCAGCACGTAGCGGCCACTGGAGCCGGGCCGGCCGTCGGCGCCCGGCGCCCCGAACTCAAAGCGCACCGCAGCGCCACTGCGCAACGAGGCGTTCACCGCACGAAAGGCGTTGTTCTGCTCGGGGGACACCGCGATCGCCTCCCCGGAGCCGGTGATCTGCCCGGGCAACGGAATGATACCGGCCGCCACAGGGTCGGTATCGAATCCGAGGCCTGGAACGCTGTCAAAGGGGGCCGGGTCGAGGGAATCATCACGCCAGTCCGCCGCCTCTCCTCTGACCGGCCGCATCGCGGCGCGCGTCTCGGAGCTCAGTGGCTCGGCAGCCTCGAAGACGCTCACGTCCATGAGATAGGGAAGCGTCCAACCCGACGCATCATAGGGTTGCTCCGGCGGTCCCTCCGGCGATTCACGGAAATCCGGGTACTCCTGCACCATCAACACCTGCCGCACGAGCTCCCCGTACTCCTGATCCGTGGGGACAACCCAGGTACCGGCAGGGTGCTCGATGCCGGATGCGGCAACCGCTCGCTCGAGCTGGTAGACACGCACCCCGTTGAAGGCGAGACGCCGGAGTAGCTCGATGGGCGCCACCGGATCGCGCTGCTGCTGTGGAACGAAATAGGCGTAGGGGGGCTCCTGTTCGTACTTCCGAATGGTGTCCCTGCCTGCCTGGTAGCGGTTGTAGAGAAGATCGCCCTTGTACTTGGCGGCGAAATCGAGCGTGGCGACCGAAGCAGTGACCATGTACTCGACCGCGTCTCGCAGTCGCCACCATCCGCCCCTCCAAGGGCTCGAGTAGAGCGATTCCGGCTGCAGTCCACGCCGATTCTCCGGAAAGTCCCGCACCGTGTAAAAGTGTGGTGTGGCATACCGGAATAGAGCCGTCTCGGTCCAAAACGCCGCAACGTTTTGCAGCATCGGCAGATAGTCGATATACCCCGGATACCAGGCATCGAAGGGGATCATGTGAGTTGCACCAACCTGACCGCGCTCCTCGAGTGCCTGAGCCATCGCCATGCCGATGAAGTTGACGGTGCGCGACATCAGCGGGTGCACCTGGGACGCGATCGGATCGGCAAACGGTGGCAACCAGATGCGCGTCGGAAAAGGCGAGGACTGATGCTGGATGTAGACGATCTGGGGCTCCCAATGCCGCCAGGTACGGCCGATGACGCGCGACTCGATCATGCTGAGCATGTAGGCGTCGCGATTGTTGTCATGGCCGACGTACTTCTGGTACAGCTCGACCATGGGAGCGGTCTCGAACGGGGTTCCGAGGTTCGACT
>CALAKE010000351.1 GCA_937922775.1 uncultured bacterium
GCGGGGGCGCAAGCCCCCGTCGAGCCCATTACTCCGACCGCAAACAAGAGGGCCATCACTGAGAGTGCCTTTCGTGGCGCTCTCCAACGCGAAAAGGTCATCTGGATACGTTCTCCTGGGTTCAGGGTGACGCGGCTTGAGGAGTGTACATCCTACGCCGGGATCCCCCGAGGGGTTGTTCAGTTTCAGGTAGATTCCGACGCCCCATTCTTCTATCTGTTGAGGGGTGTGGTTCGATTAGCGTGGGTGAGTTGATGAGATCAAAGGCTTTTACTCTCTGGGCAGGTCTAGAGGTTGCCGCCTTGATATTTCTTGGCGCGGCCATGGTGCAAGGAATCGGTGTGAAGCTGGATGCTCGAGGTACGACTGTAGGAGCTGGCGTTGAAGCCGCTCGAGAGGGCAACTCGCTGGGCAATTCAGGCGCCGAAAAGGTGCGCGCCCCCGACAGTCCCTCACAGTGCCCGCCCCTCGATCCACCCTCGGGCGGGACCGAATCGATCTCGTCGGAGTCGGCGCTGCGTAGCCGCGCCCACAACGCGCCCGCCGGTACGACACTCCTGGTGCAGCCCGGCACGTACAACATGGGCGGCTACATCCATATCGTCAATCAAGGGGTGAGCATCCGCGGCAAAACCGGCGACCGTGACGATGTGATCCTCGATTTCGGCGGCATGGTGGGCGGGCATTTCGGTATTCTCGTCGAGGCCGACGATGTCACCATCGCTAACGTTACGATCCGCAACGCCACTGACCATGGGGTGTCGATATCCGGCAGTGATCGTCCCGTTCTTTACAACCTGCATGTCGTCGACATCTTCGACCAGCTCATCAAGGTCAATCCGAATGGGGACGGCAGCGAAGACGGGCTGCTGGCCTGCTCGCGTCTGGAGTACACGACCGCCGCTCCGAACGAGTACACCAATGGCATCAGCGCCCATCTCGCTCACCGCTGGACCGTGCGTGACAACTCCTGGCGCCGCATTCGCACGCCGGGGAACTCACCGGTGCCCACGATCCTCTTCTGGTCGGGCTCGACGGACACCGTGGTCGAGCGGAACCTGCTGATCGACTGCTATCAGGGGATCTCATTCGGCAACGCCAGCCATGGTGCTGGCGATCACGTCGGCGGCGTAGTGCGCAACAACATGATCTACGCGAGCATGGCCCACGACGTTGTGATCGAGATGGTCCACGCTACAGGCTGGCTTGTTGCTCACAACACCGCCTTGCTGCTCAACCCCGCACCGGGGCTCACATGGGGCATGGAGGCCCGCTTTGCCGACACCTCGGGGGAATTTGCCTACAACCTCACCAACATGTCGATCTCAGGAAATCGGGACGGTGCCTCAGGCACGCTGACCGGCAATCTGACGAACGCGACGAGCGACTGGTTCGTCGACGCCCCTGCGGGCGACCTGCATCTGGCGGCATCGGTCTCGCCTGCGATCGACGCGGCCGCGACACTGAGCGCGGTAGAGGATGACTACGATGGCGGCACCCGGCCGGCAGGCTTGAATCCGGACGTGGGTGCCGACGAGCTCGGATCGCCACAGGGCGTTCGCATCTTCGTAGCCACGGTGTTTCGCTATCCACTGATCGCGGGCCGGCCCGGGCTGCGCTAACCTTTCTACCCCCACCGGTTCGAAACCTCCGCGGCTGCAAGTCGTAGAAGTCATATACCTGGAACCGTCCGCTCATCGTGCGCCCGCCCGCCGGAGCCCTGAATGCCGACCTTGTTGAAGGATTTACGCTACGCCCTCCGCATGCTGCTGAAGAACCCGGCCCTCGCCGTGATCTCGATTCTGGCGTTCGGCCTCGGAATGGGCACGACCACGACAATGTACACGCTCGTGCATGGGGCGCTGCGCAACCTGCCATTCGATCCCGATGCCGAGATCATGATGCTCGGTCGCACCAATCCGTCGGAGGGTATCGAGCGCACCTCTGTCACCTACCACGACTACCTGGACTGGCGGGCGGAACAGACCAGCTATGAGGATCTCGCCGGTTTCTACCAGGGCACCGTCAACATCGCCGGAACCGAAAAAGCAGATCGCTTCGATGGCGGGTTCTTGGCCGCCCACACCTTCGATCTGCTTGGGGTGGAGCCCATCCTCGGTCGATCCTTCGTCGAGGGTGAGGATTCCCCGGCCGAGCCGTACGTGATTGTTCTCGGCTACGGGGTCTGGCAAACCCGCTACAACGGGGACCCGAATGTGATCGGGATGACGGAGCGGGTGAACTCACAGCCGGCCGAGATCATCGGTGTGATGCCCGAGGGGTTCGAATTCCCGATTGCCGAGCAGGTGTGGGTGCCGCTGCGCTTCGATTTGGCCCGGATGCAGCGCGGCGAAGGAACTCAACTCAATGTTGTTGGACGATTGAGAGAAGGGGTTGATCTCGAGCAAGCCGCGGCCGAGTTTGCATCGATCACTGGCCGCCTCTCGGAAGCGTATCCCGAGACCAATCTGGGCTACGGCGCCTACATGAAGCCCTACACCGAGAGCGTCATGGGAGACAACACGATCGAGGTGATGGCGACGATGATGGGCGCGGTCTTCCTGGTACTACTGATCGCCTGCGCCAATGTAGCCAATCTTCTGTTGAGCCGGGCTCTCGACCGCAGCAAGGAGGTGGCGATCCGTGTCGCCCTCGGGGCAAGCCGTGGTCGGGTGATCGCACAGATCCTGGCCGAGACGCTCGTCATGGCCTTCTTCGGGGGCATCGTGGGTCTTTGGTTCGCCTACGTCGGCATCGACCTCTTCAATGACGCCACTGCTGGGCTCGAATGGCCCTACTGGATCGATGTTCGCTTCGACCTTCCGGTGCTGTTGTTTGTTGCCGGGACCACTCTTCTGACGGCCTTGCTCGCCGGCGGGCTGCCTGCCCTGCAGGCGTCGCGGGGGGATGTCCAGCAGGTTCTGCAGGATGAATCGCGTGGCTCCTCGGGATTCCGCCTCGGCAGGTTGAGCAAGCTCCTGGTCATTGCTGAAGTGGCGCTCTCCTGCGGCTTGTTGGTGGCGGCAGGTCTGATGGTGAAGAGCGTCTCCAACCTGTCGAACCTGGACTTCCCGTTTCCCACCGACGGCGTATTCACGGCGCGAGTGGGGCTGTTCGACAACGACTACCCAGATGACGAGAGTCTCACGCAGTTCTACCGGGAGTTGCACCGCCGGCTCGAGGAGCATCCCAGCATCGAGCGAGCGACGCTGACGACCGCGCTGCCGGGCTCGGACTTGGCAGAGCGCTGGCGCTTCGCTCTCGAGGGGGATGCCTACGGCACCGCAGAGGAGTATCCACTGGTGTCGCGGGCGACCATCGGCCCCGGGTTCTTCGAGACATTCAACACGAGGCTGCTCGACGGGCGCGATTTCAACACGGCCGACAACGACAAGAACATGGCCGTGGCCATAGCAAACGCCAGCTTTGTCGCGAAGTACTTCCCACGGGAGAGTCCCATCGGGCGGCGTATCCAACTAGGCTCCGGTCAGGCGTTGCTCGAGGGGCGGTCTGAGATGCCGTGGATGACGATCGTCGGGGTGGTGCCGGACCTCTTTATCGAGGAGCTCGATGACCAGCCGCGCGACCCCGCCGGAATCTACACTCCCATCGCCCAGGGGCCGGTGCGCTTCATGAGTATCGCCACCACACCTCGAGGCTCAGGATCCGGTGAATCGGGTGGTGCTCTCGCTTTGACAGGAGCGGTGCGCGAGGTTGTCAGCACCCTCGACCCCGACCTGCCCATCTACTGGGCTCGCACGCTCGATGAAGTCATCCGCGAGCAGACTTGGTTCTACTCAGTCTTCGGAGCGATGTTCGGGATCTTCGGCGCGGTGGCTCTGTTCCTTGCGACCGTCGGCCTGTACGGCGTGATCTCCTTTTCCGTGCATCGTCGCACGGCGGAGGTGGGAATCCGGATGGCCCTTGGAGCCGATACCCGACGCATCCTCCGGCTGATCTTTCGTCAGGGGATTATCCAGCTTACGGTGGGTTTGGCGCTCGGACTGGTGATCGCCGCCGGCCTGGCGAACCTGATGCAGGTGATGTTCTTCGACGTCAATCCGTTCGACCCCTTGGTTTGGGTATCGATCGTCACCATGTTGCTCGCCACCGGACTGCTCGCCTGCCTCATTCCGGCGCAGCGTGCGTCACGGGTCGATCCGATCACGGCGCTGCGGACGCAGTGACGAAGCCGACAAAAGCTCGGGATTCACTGCTGCCGTGGCCGTCTCATTCAGGTAGACTGCCGGCCGTCCAACGACAGAGTCACCCTGCGACCTCACCCGGAGCCTCGGAGGTCGCGATCTCCGGCCGTACGACTGGTCGCACGGAACAGGTATCCAGGGAGCAGGAACGCCCATGAGCAAGAAGACACGCCATTTCACACCGGCCCTCTTTGCCTTCCTTCGCGATTTGGCCGACAACAACAACCGCGACTGGTTCCAGGCCAACAAGGAACGCTACGAGCGCGACGTGCGCGAACCAGCCCTGCAGTTCATCCGCGACTTCGCCCCTCATCTTCAGAAGATCAGTCCGTTCTTCCGCGCCGATGACCGCAAATCAGGAGGGTCGCTGTTCCGCATCTATCGCGACGTCCGCTTTTCGAAGGACAAGAGCCCCTACAAGACACACACGGGCATTCACTTCCGGCATGTCGATGCCAAGGACGCCCATGCGCCGGGTTTCTATCTTCACTTGCAGCCGCGTCAGGTATTCGTGGGGGTGGGCAGTTGGCACCCCGATGGTGACGCCGTGCGAATGATCCGCGAGGGGATCGTCAAGGACCCCGCGGGTTGGAAGAGGGCCGTGGGCCGGAAGGGCTTCACGAACTACTATGAGCTGGGTGGTGAATTGCTGAAACGGCCACCGAGGGGCTTCGACCCGGATCACCCGCTGGTCGAAGACCTGAAGCGCAAGGATTTCATCGGCTCGGTCGAGCTTACCCAGAAAGCCGTTACGAGCCCCGGATTCCTCGAGGAGTACGCCAAGTTGTGTAAGGCTGGGTCGCCGCTCGTGAATTTCATCTGCCGCGCCGTGGGAGTGGGCTACTAGACTGGATTCGGTCCCCGCTGTCCGGCCGGCAGAGTTGCGAGCCCATCGCGGAGGCAGAAGCGAAGGATTGCCTGCGCAAATCGAGGGGCACATGCGTACTCGCCGACCCGGGTCCCGATTAGCCCTTTGGCCGGAGGATCTCCTGAAAACCTGGGTGATTCCAGAGTGAGCTGAAGTTTGGGTCACCATGCAGAGCCACGTAGTCGATCCCGCCGGCCAGCGAGATCCACTCCCGTATCAGCTCCACGGCGCGGTCCCTCTCCCCGAGGACAGCCGCGATAGCGGCCTGCCAGTAGGTGTGCCTCCCGAAGGTGTAGGGGCGGTCCACGTCACGCAGCGCATCCGAGATTCTCCCTGCAGTCTCGTGATCGCCCAATCGGGCCGCGACCACGCCGAGATAGCCCTGGAAATCGATACTGTCAGGCTCCTGCGCCGCCAGTTCCTCTATGATCGTTTGGGCCTCCTCCCAACGCTCGGCAGCGAACAGTGCTCTTGCCAGGCGCACAGGACTCTGCGCGGCGGAGGGGAGGTTCCTCACCCAAGTCAGAGCGCGCTCGGCGATCTCAAGCGCGGCCTCCGGAAAATCGTGGACACGCAGCTCTTCAACCGCCGTCAGCATCACGCGATCCGGGGTTCCGGCCTGGGACCGTACCGCCATGCTCTCGTCGATCACGCCTCGGACTTCCTCGATCCGACCTATCGCTGCCAGCGCGCGCACCTCGGACTCACGAAGGGTGAGAAAGTTCGGGTAGTAGGTCAAGGCCCTGCGGGCCTCTTGCAGCTCCTCTTCATAGTCTCCGAGGAGATGATGTGCATCGGTCAATGTCACGCAGACCCAGGACCCTGGGGACATACCCATCTCTTCGATTTCGGTTCGATCCCAAGCCGTGAGGGCCTCGACGACTCTGGCGGGCTCGTTGAGGCTCAAGCTGAGTCCCTCGATGGTTCCTATCGTCTGCTCCATCACCGGGACCATCTCTCGTGCCATCGTCACCTGCCGGCGGGCCTCTATCACGTCGCCATCGAGCATGGCCCGAGCGTAGGCCATCAACACCCGCTCGAGCGGGGATAGCTGGCTGAGACGCGGCTCCTGCTCCCTGAGGATAAACTCGACCGCTTCCCAGTTGCCCATTCCACGGTAGATGGAGTGGCTGAAGAACCAAGGCGGGAAGAACTCGGGGTCCATCTCCATGGCCCTCTGAAAATGATTGAGCGCTTGTACTCTGTCGGTGAGGAAGATCTCTATCCCGCTGAGATACTCCAGGTAGACGTTGTAGTCGGGAATCTTCGACCACTGGCCTGGCGGGCCCAGAGTCGTTTGTATGTAGTCGGCGAGGGGACTGGCCCGCTGGATACCGAAGTGGAGCGCGACCATTCCCATCGCTCGTTGACGGAGGGACTCGAGTAACTCCGTTTGCTCATTGAGGGGCCCGCTCACCGGATCCGCCGCGAGCAGGATCTCCTCTCTGGTCACATCGAGGAGGCGTGTGCGGAACTCGACGCCCTCGTCGTTGAGGTAGTAGTCGCCCGCGACCGCCGTGGCAGCACCCGCCTCCCGAGCTGCGGCGAGCAGGGGAGTCAGCCCGGGTTGCCCGGGGGCCCTATCCGCGGGCAGAGCTGCTCGGCTGAGTGATGCCACTCGCACCGAATCGGTTTCGGTGATTCCTTCAGCTATACCATTCGTGGCCAGGCGGCCCAGCTCGTCGAGAGACGGATCGCCGGTTCTGTTCTGGAAAGGGAGCACGACCAGCAGGCCGGAATCGAGATCGGCCTCGCCAGGACCTCCGCGCCAACCGCTCCAGCCAAGCCAACCCATGGCGACCACGGCCACGAGGCCAGTCGCAGCAGCGAACCACGTGAATGTTCTCCCGCGCCTGGCAGGCCGCTCTCGTTCGGGCGCCAAGAGCTCCTGGATCTCGAGTCTGACGTCGACAATATCGTGGTAACGCTGGTCGGGATCCTTCTGCAGGCAGCGCCGCAGCAGCGGAAGAACGCCCTCGGGCGTGTCACGAGGGATCGCATCCCAATCGGGCTCCGCGGTGAGGATTGCGGCGAGGGTGTCAGAAACGGTGTTGCCCTGGAACGGGCGGCGGCCGCTCAACATCTCGAAGAGCACGCAGCCGAAGGCCCAGATGTCTGAGCGCTTGTC
>CALAKE010000352.1 GCA_937922775.1 uncultured bacterium
CCCGGCGCCCAGAAGATCAGCGGCACTCGCGCCGTGGAATCGTAGATGAAGTACGTGTGCCAAGTCTCGCCGTGCTCCCCCAGCCCTTCCCCGTGGTCGGACAGGATCACGACCAGGGTGTCATGGAGGTGTTCCATCTCCTCGAGCCCTTGGCGCAGAAGGCCGAGCACGTGGTCGGTGTATGCGATTTCGCCGTCATAGGGGCGCTCACTGTAGCGACCTGCGAACGGTTCGGGAGGCTCGTAGGGACTATGCGGGTCATATAGATGAATCCAGGCGAAGAAAGGACCTGCCTGCATCTGCATCCAGTCCGCGGCTTCCGCAAGCACCTCTTCGCCCTGTCTCTCGATTTTCAACGGAGAGCTGCCGCTCTCGGCCTCCGCTTCGCGAAAATCGGTGTAGAAGTCGAACCCCTGAGCCGTGCCGAATCGGCTGTCCAGCACAAAGGCACCGATGAACCCTCCGGTTGCGTAGCTCTCGGATCTCAGAACCTCGGCTAGAGTGACGGCTTGGTCATCGAGTCGGAATGTGCCGTTGTTTCGCACCCCGTGGCGGGGAGGGATCTGGCCAGTGAGAATCGACGCGTGCGCCGGCAGTGTGATCGGAACCGGACTAGCCACCTGTTCGAAGCGCACCCCTTCGCTTGCGAAACGATCGATCTGGGGTGTTTCGATCGCCTCGTAACCGTAGACGCCCAGACGGTCGGCCCGTAGGGTGTCGAGCGTGACCAGTACGAGGTTGGGGCCCGCCCGAAGAGCCTCGGCCTCTTCAGCAACGCTGGCGCTTGCAGAAGAGCTTTGCTCCCGCGGGGCGGATGGCACCGGCTCCCCTCCCGAACAGGCGCCCACCATGAGCATGAGGACCAGCCCGAGGAGTGTAGAGAGCCTCGGAGATCGGGCCAACGTGTTGCCCTCCCTACCCCGCCATGGACAGCTCAGCATCCCGGGATGTCCTCCCGCATCGCCCTCCACACCTCGGGACCGTAGACATGGCCCGCGGCGCGGGCTTCCTGCCAACGCTCCTGCGCTTGCTCGACTCGGCCCACGGCGTGGAGCGCCAGGATCATCTCCCGGTACCAGTCCTTCAGCTCTACTCCCTGGGGGCTGGCGGAACCAAGTAGCTCGAGAGCCGCCCCGGGATCACCTGTGAGCCGGCGCATCCTCGCCAGGCGAATCCTCGAGAAATCATCGTCGGGCCAGGAGGCAATCGCGAGCTCGTATTCCGCGGCCGCGCGTTCCAGGTCGGCTACCTGCTCGACGTAGTAGTTGCCGAGGTCTCGGTGCTCTCGGGCATCCGAAAGCTGTTTGAAGACCTCCATCTCTCGCCGCCCATCCTCATCCCTCCGGCGCATCAGCAGGGTGCCCAAAACGAAGTGGGCCTCCGGGTACCAAGGTGCCTCGTCAACCAGCTCACGTGCCACGGCTTCGGCATCGTCGTCGCGACCGGCTTTCTGGAGGAGTTGCATGCGCAGCCCCTTCGCGAGGGTCAGGTAGGTATGGCGGCCTCCTGCCGGGTCGGCCTGGCCTGCCTGCTCATCCTCGCCCGTGTCCACGGATCCAGAGAGGCTCGCTGCCTGCTGCTGAAACCCACGTACGGCGATCTCGACTTCTACCAGGGCAGCATCTGTCTCTCCGCGCAGAGAAAGCACCTGGGCACGCTGGTAGTGCCCCAGCGAGTTGTTGGGGTCGATGAGGAAGAGATCGTCGATCACCTCCAGCAACTCATCGTGCTTCTGCAAGCCACTGAGCTGCGTTATCAGCGCCACTCGCGGTGGTAGCAGTCGCGGCCGTGCCGCGACGGCCCTGCGATAGGCTTCGATGGCCTGCTCTACCTGGTTGGCAGCCGCATGCGCGCTGGCGAGACGCATCCACAGGCGCGCATTCGTTCTCTCAGTGTCGAGGTTCACGGCGACTTGGAACCACAGGACCGCTGCGTTCGGATCGCCGAGCTCCATTGCCACCGTACCCGCTCGAACGAGAGGCAGATTCCACTGCGGCGTAGCCTCGATCACCGATTCGAGCAAGCCACGGGCGACGTCCAGCTTGCCGAGCTGGTAGCAAAGCTCGGCCCGGTAGTAGCTGATCGGAGCATACCCGGGGCGTGACGCAGCGGCGGCATCCAGCGCCTCGCCAGCCTCCTCGAAACGGCCGAGCTGCAGGTAGACCTGGGCCAGCAGGAACTGAACCGGCCCGCCTTCGTCGATGCGCCGCAGAGCCTCCTCGAGATGTGGCAATGCCTCAGACGCCCGCTCCGCGGTGAACAACGCGCGACCGAGGTGGTAGTGAGCCTCGACGCTGCTCGGCTGTATCTGCACCGCTCGCTCGAGCTCCTCGATCGCTCTTTCGACCTGGCCAGCAGCGAGTGCCTGCAGACCCCTCTGCAGAGCAGCATCCAGCTCCTGCTGGGCACCAACCTGCTGAGCACCCACCAAGGGGGCCAATAGAAGCGTGATCGCCACTACCAGACCAGCCGCGGCGAATACTCCTCTCGCGGTGATGGCTCGGCTACCGTCGACTAATCCTCTGCTATTGATCATTCCTGCCTCGCAACAATCATCCCGCGGGCCTCATCGATCACGAGCCATCCCGGGGCGACATCCTGCAGAGTTGTAACCTCTCCCGAAGGCCAAAGGACCTCGACGTGCTCGGCAGTTCCGCCGGGCAAGTAGACCAACATACGGGGATCGTTACTGCCGAACGATCCGTCGCTGTGACGCCGTTCGAACCACTGCTGCCGGCCACCAGACGCCACCATGATCTTAGCGCCGTAGGCATCCCGATTGCTGGCGCGCCCGATCAGGGTCAACCGAAGGGCAGGCGACGCGAGATCCGAATCGTTGCGCAGCAGAGTCGGAGCCTCGCTCATATTCGTCAGCAGGATGTCCTGATCCTCGTCGTTGTCGTAGTCTCCCAAGAGGGCAGCTCGCGAAGATCGCTCCCAGAGCAGGCCGGGGCCAGCATCCTCGCCCGCTTCGAAGAAACTGGCGTTCCCCGTCTGGGCAAGTTGATTGACGAACAGAAGGCTACGCTGCTCCCAGGGTTCCCGCCCGACGCGAAAGACCTGTGGGTAGATGTGCCCATTGGAGACGAAGATGTCCAGGTCGCCATCGCCATCAACGTCGACAAACTGGGTTGCCCATCCCATGAAGGGCAAGGTGATCACAGCCATCCCCTGCTCTTCGGTAACGTCCTGGAAGATGCATCCGCCTTCATTGCGGT
>CALAKE010000353.1 GCA_937922775.1 uncultured bacterium
CGAGATACCGAGGGACCCCTCGACAAGCTCCGCCAAGTCGCGCTTGTTCTTCAACTTCACCCGGCGCCAGGCCTCGCGGAAGTCTTCGTCCTCCACGTACTTCTCCAACCCGACGAGTTGGTCGAGGTCCGTCAGCCAACCGTCGCCGATGCGCGAGGTAATGAGGGCCGATAAACGTGGATTCGCAAGGCGGACGAACCGACGTGGGGTCACCCCGTTGGTCTTGTTGTTGAACTTCTCTGGCCACATGTCGGCAAAGTTCTCGAGCGTACGCTCGCGCAGGAGTCGCGACTGTAGCTCGGCAACGCCGTTGATCGAGAAGCTACCGACACACGCGAGGTGCGCCATGCGGATGTGGCGCTCGTGCCCTTCGCCGATCACCGAGAGGCTCGGAACTCGACCGGGCTCATCGGCGAACCTCTCGCTCACCTCATCGAGAAACTGGTCGTTGATCGCGTAGATGATCTCCAGGTGGCGCGGAAGCAGCCGCTCGAACAGCTCCACCGGCCATGTCTCGAGCGCCTCGGGCAGGAGTGTGTGGCACGTATAGGCGAAAGTCTGACGGGTGATCTCCCACGCCCGGGCCCAAGCGAGGCCCTCCTCGTCGATCATGATGCGCATGAGCTCGGGAATGGCGATCACCGGATGGGTGTCATTGAGCTGGATAACCACTTTGTCGGGAAAGCGGGCCCAGTCATTGTTGCGAAGATGAAAACGACGAATGATGTCTCGCAGGGAGCACGCCACGAAGAAATACTGTTGCCGGAGCCTCAGCTCCTTTCCCTGTGGCGTGTTGTCGTTGGGATACAGCACGCGGCTGATGGTCTCCGAGTGCACCTTCTCCTCGACGGCGTTCGCGTAGTCGCCAACGTCGAAGAGCTGGAAGTCGAACTCATCGCTGGCCCGGGCCCGCCATAGGCGGAGAGTGTTGACCGTGTTCGTCCCGTAGCCGGGGACCAGTGTGTGGTAGGGCTCCCCCTGCACTTCCTCTGAGGGAACCCAGCGCGCCCTGCGATGACCTTTGCCGCCGCCGACGCGCTCGACGTGCCCGCCGAAACCGACCGTCACTCGATCCTCCGGGTGGGAAAACTCCCAGGGATTCCCAATGGATGTCCAATCGTCAGGCAGCTCGTGCTGCCACCCATCGCGGAACTCCTGGCGGAAGATGCCGTACTGGTATCGAATCCCGTACCCGACACAGGGCATATCCAAGGTCGCCATCGAGTCCAGAAAGCATGCTGCCAGCCGTCCGAGCCCCCCGTTGCCCAAACCCGGCTCTGGCTCGATGCGAATCAGCCGGTCGAGATCGAGGCCATACTCGGCCGCAGCTCCGCGGGCGAGATCCTCGGTGTCCGTGTACAACATGTTCTGCGGAAGCTGCCTGCCGAGCAGATACTCCATCGACAGGTAGTAGACGAACTTCGGATTGCTGCGGTAGTCAGTCCGAGTGGTCTTCCGGTACCGCTCCATCAGGTGATCGCGGACCGTGTAGCACAGCGCCAGGTAGGCGTCGGTCGGCGTGGCTGTTTGCAGCGCCTGACCGTGGGTGAAATACAGGTTGTCGATGAGGAGATCTTTGAACTCTTCGACGGTCTTCGCGGTCCGCCTGCGGAGCGGCTCGCTCATGTGGTTGTTCTGCAAAGGCTCGCTGCTCGACGTAGTGTCGTGAGCGGGTTCCCTGCCTTGGCCGCGAAGCGTCGACTCTTCCTTGTTGTCCGACATCCAGTCCATAGTCCCCGATTGATGCTGTTGGGTGAGAGACGCAGGCGAGGGCCGCTGCGTCGGGTATGGGGAATCAAGAGATTACGCTACCCGGCCGCCTCAGTCATCCTCGACGAAGATTACGCGGACGAAGTCGGTGAGAACCCGTGCCATGTGCCGGTATTCTTCGCCGGGCGGCAGAAATACGCCGTCTCCAGGACCGTATACCTCCACGCCGGTGTCGAAGGTGATCTCCATCTTGCCTTCGAGGACATAGCCGAAGTGCCCACGGTAGCACCAGTGGGGGGCGAGCTCGCGCGCGTACTCGATCAGGCGAATCTGCCGGCCTACCTGTTTGAATGTCTTGCAGCGCAAGCCCGGGATCGGCTCCTCCCAGGGCAGTGAATCGAAATCGACTTTGTACTGCATCGCTGGCCTCAGGCCTCGTCGAACATTGGCACGTAGCCGGGCTGCTGTTGTACCCGATCGATCCAGGTCCTCACCAGGGGATAGTCCGCCAAGCTGAACCCGCCCTCGGGCGCCACGTGCGTGTATGCATACAACGAGATATCCGCGATCGAGTAGCGGTTGTCAACGAGAAATTCCCTGTCGGCGAGATGCCCTTCGAGCGTGGTGAGGGCCTGGTGCCCGGCCTCGTGCCGCAGCGCCAGATGATCCCTGTAGTCGTCACCCACGTTCTTTACGGTGAGCCACCACCTGGCCGTTGCGATGTTCGCCTCGAGGTTGTTCTGCTCGAAGAACATCCACCCCAGGACCCTGGCCTGCTGAAAGGGATCGTCCGTCAGGTAGATGGTGTTCTGGGCCAAGAACCACAGGATGGCGTTCGATTCGGCCATGAAGCTGTCATCATCGAACTCCAGCACCGGGATCTTGGCGGCGGGGTTCATGTGGCCGAGCAGCTCGCGGCGCTTTTCCCGGGCAGCCACGCTCACTTCGATCCTCTCGACGGAGATACCGAGGTGTGACATCAGCAGGCGAACCTTGTAGCAGTTGCCTGAAATCTGCGAGTCGTACATGCGTATTGGCTTCATCGCGACTCCTCAAGATTCGATTCGAGTGTCTGGAAGCTGGTGGCGCAACCGCCAGAAGAAGAACGCAATGATTACGTTGGCTACCGCGAGGAGGCCGCCATACTCGCCGATCAGATACCAGACGTTCGCAGGACCGCGGGTAATGGGCTGGAAGAGGCCGAGTAGGAACAGGGCGTGCCCCGCGCGCAGCAGCACGGCCGTCCACAGGCTGCCGGATTTCAGACGCAGCCAGTTCATCGTGAAGGTCGCGCTCATTCCCACGACGGTGAAGCAGAAGAGCGTGTAGGCGGCTTCGGATGACAGAAGCGGCATGCCGAGTAGCCTGCCCTCGGCGAAGATCACGAAGGGGTAGTGCCAGATGGTCCAAATCGCGCCGCTGATCAGGGAGGTGCGGGTGAAATCGGTGAGCTTGGCGAGCTGTGGCACCAGAAAGCCGCGCAAGCCGATCTCCTCTCCCGTGGCGAGAAAGATGCGGCTCAGCAAGAAGACGAAGAGGAAATGCAGATAGTCCAGAGAGAAGATCGCCCCGACTGCCTCACCCTCGAAGGTCCCATAGCCCGTCAGCCAAATGCCGGCGTAGGCCACCCCTCCATACGCAAGGGGCAGAAGGAAGGCAATTGCTTGATAGCGGCTCTCTCCCCACCCCCACCCCATCCCGTAGATCTCTTCGTGGTAGTGGTAGCGAGTGGCCAGCGCGGCGATGCCCGGTGACCAAACCAACGCCAGCATGGCGCCGAACGCGAACGTGCCGCCGACACGATAAGACGCGACGAGGGGAATGTAGGCGACCGCGCTGAATATGATCGTCAGCCCCAGGAAGGTCTTGATCTCTTTCCGAATGCTTGCGGGTGTCTCGGTCACAGGCGGCTCAGTTCCTCCGATGGCGGACCGATCGGCGGCGCGTGGAATCGGTTGGACACGAAGTGCCCAGATTCAGAATCTCGCTATAAGAGTGTTCAAAAGCGCAGGAATGCACAACCGGCAGGACTCAATCAGCGTGCTGACGGAGCGAGATATCGGCCTCTTGGACCAGGCGTTGGTATGCCTCCTCGAGCTCAGTCGACGGGTACGCTTCACCGTCTTCGTAGACGATCTCGACAATCCCCGCCTGAATTGCCTCCTTCAGGCAACTGAAGCAGGGCCGCAGGGTCGTATAAAGCGTTCCGCCCTCGACAGCGTTGCCATGCCGGGCAGCCATCACGATCGCGTTCTGCTCCGCGTGCACGCAAATGCACGTGTCGTAACCCTCTCCCGGGGGGGCATCCGAGTTGCAGCGGATGCATCCCCCATCGAAGCAGTTCTGCACTCCGATCGGCGTGCCGTTGTAGCCAGTGCTGATGATCGACTTCTGCTTGACGACCACGGCCCCGACCTGCCGCCGGATGCAATTGGAACGTGTGGCGGCCTCGCGGGCGATATTGAGGTAGTAGCGGTCCCAGCCAGGGCGTGCGTTGCGACGTTCATCGGCGGTTGTCATAAGGCCTCCCGCGCGCCGGTGTCAGCGATTTCGGCTCGCAGTCTGAAGTCTCGGGTCATTCGAGGCGTCAAAGCCTACGCCCACGGAGGCGCTTTGAAAACCCCAGCTCAGAGTTCTCAGCGGGCCGTTGAGCGCGTGTGCATGATTCGTCGAGACACTCAGGCCGCGGCAGGGCTAATCAGCTCGGCAACTCGATGACCGAGCCGCATCCACTGGCCACGAAGTTCTCTCCCCATGCCGCGTGGAAGCGCGCAATCACATTTTCTCCGGTGCAGTGGCTCGGCGCGAGCGTATGCACCCCTTCGTTCTGGAGACCGGCGATAACGGCTTGGAGGTCGGCTTCAGGGGTTCGCATCAGATGAAAGCCGCCGGTGACAAAGTGCACATCCTGCCCCAGGTAGCCCTTCGCTGCTCGGACGATCTCGAGGATCCCCGGGTGAGCACAACCCGTGATCAGCACCAGCCCGCCGCTGGTCTCGATGAGCAAGGACTGCTCGATGATTTGCCGGCCGAGCTCGCCTGAGGAGTGGACTGGCCCGAAGAGCCGCACCGGGCTCTGGACTGTGATTACTTCAGCTCCCAGGCCGCGGATTTCGTCCTGAAATGCTCTGGGGAACGACTCCGGCATGTAGATCGTGACGTCGGTGTTGCGCTGCAAGAACGCGCGTAGTCCACCCGTGTGGTCGCCGTGAAAATGTGACAGAACGATGACATCTACCTTCCGGGCATCGACTCCGAGCCGGTCGATATTGGACATCAGGATGTCACCGTCGGCGCCGGAATCAAAGAGAATCGTCTGATCCAACCCCTCGATCAGACAGGCGTATCCCCAGTCCGTCTGCAGGCCATCCACCTGGGCGATGTTGTCGAATAGGACGGTGATCTTCAGCGCTCCCTCGTGCAGGCCCGCGACCGAGGGTGTCGCGAAACCGACCAATCCACCGCTCATGAGGGCTATCACCAAACCTGCCGAGGCTATCAACGCGGGCATTGCTGTGTCCTCCCAACGGGGGGCGCGCCCATGCGGGGCTTGGACTGGATTCCTCACGACGCCTGGGCTGGTTTCTCCAAACAGAAGCCACCTCTACTCCGGATCAAGATATTTGCGCAGATGCACGATGTCACCGCCATCCGCCCGTAGGTGGTGGGTCATTCTGACGGGAGTAAATCCCGCCCCCACGGTGAGGCGCAGCGTGGCATCGTTGTCGGCGAAGACGGATGCGTCAACCGCCTGGAATCCCTCGCCGGCCGCCGTCGTCAGGGCACAGTCGATCAACAACCGGCCAAAGCCTTGATACTTGACCTCGGGTCTCACCGCCAGCTTGGAGATCTCGAATCCCAGCCGCGGATCTGCCTTCACGACGGAAATCGCCAAGATTCGAGCCGCGTCACCGACCACCGCGAAGTATCGTCTTCCTTGATCCTGACTTCGAATTAGCCACTTCTTCGTCTCATCCTCATCAAAAGGTATCTGAGTCAGGCTCAGATACCCGAGATTGTCAGGATGATTGAAGATCTCCATGTAGGCCTCGAGGAGTTGCTCGAGGTGGGACTCGTCAGTTGCAGGCTTGAGCTCACGGATTTCGACTTGTGGCATGCTCAACTCTCCTGAGGAATGCGGTACCGCCGGTCTTCCCCGGTCATCTTCTCTTGAAATCGAGCTCGTAGAACCAGAAATCGTCGTTGGGAACCTCGACCTTCATCTCGGCGACTTCACCGGCTGCATCCAGCACGAACTGAACCGTGCCGATCCCGAACCAGGGGAAATCGTTGCGCCACTCCACCACGAAGGTGTCGTAGTGAAGGTGCTTCAAATCGCCAACCAGCTCCGGAGACGGCAGGAACTGCATGACGAGCCCGCCAGTCTCCATGGTCACCGTGGCCTCACCGTACATCGGACCGCCATATGTACCGGCATAGCCCTCCAACGTCAGTGAGGGCTGCGTGTCTGGAACACGGCTTTCCCAAATCTTGTTCTGGCGTTCGACGAAGGCGATCTTGCTCCTCTTTTCTCCGGCGAGATTGTCGGCCGCCCAGTCGCGTTCCGGCCCGCCGAGATAGGCATCCAGAAATCGATACATCAGAGCCGAGCTGATTCCCGTAGTGCTGTTCGTGAGGATGACAAAGCCGAGGTCCTCCTCGGGAACCAGCGCGACACGTGAGTACATGCCGTCGTACGCGCCACCGTGACTCACGACGCGCCGGCCCAGATAGTCCATCAAGCTCCAGCCCATCCCGTATGCACGGAAATGAGTCGAGGGGTAACGCATCTCGCTGCCCGCGCTTACCGCCATCGAGGTCAATGGTGTCCACATCGCCCTCGACGCCGCCTCACTGAAGAGGCGAGTACCGTTGATTTCGCCCCGATTGAGCTGCAGCGTCATCCACTTGGCCATGTCAGCCGCTGAGGAGATGATCCCTCCGCCAGCCGCCATGGCATCCCACCCGCGCCATGGATAGGTCCGCAGCTCTCCTTCGGGCTCGGCATGGGGGGTGGCGACATTGTCGAACCGGCCCAGCTCGCTGGTTGAGGCGATTGTGCGGTTCATGCTCAGGGGCTCGAAGATTCGCTGATGCACGAAGTCGGCCCAACTATGCCCCGTAATGGCAGGAATGAGCTGTCCCGCGCTCATGAACATCAGGTTGGAGTATCCGTAGGAGGCACGGAAGGGGCCAGCTTGAGGCACATATCGGATACGTCGCAAGACCTCATCGACGTCGTATTCGGAGGCGTACCATAGGAGGTCACCGCTGAAGGCACCGAGACCGCTGCGATGAGAGAGTAGATCGTAGACACGCATCTCCGCGCTCACGTAGGGGTCGTAGACCTGGAAGCCCGGCAGAAATTCGGTCACCGGGTCGTCCCAGCTCATCTTGCCCTCGTCCACCAACATGGCCAGGGCGGCAGACGTGAAGGCCTTCGTGTTTGACGCGATGGCGAACATGGTGTTCTCGTCGACCACCCCGCCGTCGTTCATATCGCGAACGCCGTAGCCCTTCGCGAGCACCACTTCACCATCATCGACGATAGCGACAGCCATGCCGGGAACGCCCCACTCGCGCTGCGCATTGGCGATGTAGGCATCAAGAGCCTGTACATCAACACCGCTCTGAGCAGCAACGAATGTGCCAGGGCCGGCAATCGCGACGACGGCTAACAGGATCAACGCCAGGCGGCCGAAGCCTACTCTCGAACCATGAAGACGGGATTGCAGACGGTGCATTCAGACTCCTTCTCAGGTGTGACTCCTGAACTTATTGAAGCCGTACGCCCTACTTGTTTCCCACAGACACGATCAGGAGTCCAGTGTAGCGCGGAGCCTCCTGTCGTCCGATGGCACGCCGTCAGACTCGGGCCGTATCCGGGGTCGCCATCCTACGTGTCGCCCGGCTGCAGCTTCTCCTTTTTCACTGCGGCCAGAGCCAGCGAGATCGGCACCAGAGCGAGCATGATGAAAGAATACTCCGCGCCGCCAAATTCGATACCTAGCGCGAGCACGACGAGGTCAACGAGCAAGATCGGCAGAATGCCCAGCGCCAAGCCGGCGAGCATGATGTTCAGGCCCCATGCCGAGCGCTCCGCCTTGCTCGCCTTGACGTAGCTGTGCGCCGCAGCGATGAGCCCGAGTATCAGGTAGAGCATGATCAGAAGCCCGGTGGCGAGCCGAACGAGAGACTCCAGCCCGGCCATGGTCGCGGAGCCAATCAACGCGAAGGCCAGATCGGCGATCGACAGAACGATCGGGGGCCCCAGCAGCAAAAAGAACACGATCTTCTTTTCGACAAGCGCCTTCCGACGCGGGAAGGCGAGCAGGAAGAGGAGGAAGCATGCAAAACCCAACAACGGAAGCGACGTGTTGAGAGATTCCGAGGCCATTCGCAGGGCATACGATGAGAAGTAGGGTCCGGGGGAGATCGTCAGGCCAAGTCCGATGCCTGTCAGACAGAGCAGGAGGGTCCTCGGGGACGGTGCC
This sequence comes from uncultured bacterium, assembly GCA_937922775.1. GTDB lineage: Bacteria > Acidobacteriota > UBA890 > UBA890 > UBA890 > CALAKE01. The sequence goes on from CALAKE010000353.1 coordinate 8,205, forward strand.
TCGAGGTAGGCCCAGAGGCCGGCGGTCAGGAACGAGAAGCCGATGATGGAAAAGAGCGCGGGCAGCAGCGGCAACCCCGCCTGGGTGAGGTCGAGGCTGATTCTCTCCCCATCTCGCTCGATCTCGAGAGTCTGAGTCTCGCCCACCCGTGGGCGAGGCATACGGTCAATGTCCCGGCGGCCAAACACAGGTTCGCCGTTCACGCTCAGGACCCGATCTCCAACGAGAATTCCAGCGTGTTCGGCGGGGCTGTCCTCCGAAATGAACGAGATGAGGTTCCCGTCTTGGAAGTGGAGGCCGGAAAACGGCACGTTGGGTCGATCAGCGAGACCCAGGATGCCCCATAGAGCGACCAGAACGGCGAGAGTAGTGAGGATTCCTCGATGGCGTGCTGCTCGCTGCTCGGTCATCGGGTCACGCGGGGAGCGTGGTGCACCAAGAGGCGGCGCTCGGCTTGTTCGTTACAGACGCCGCCAGACCAAACCTTCGCCACTCCGCCAATAGACGGCAATGGCACGGGCGTAAATCTCGTCGTTGGGAACGAGGCCGAAGAAGCGGCCGTCGACGCTGTTGCCCCGGTGGTCACCCAGCAGCAGCAACATGTCATCCGGAATCCGCAGGTCAGAAATCTCCTCACCTCCGCCGTCCGAAAGGTCGAGCAATGCCTCGTGCTCTCCGAAGATCTCTACTCCAGGCACGGAGGGATTCACCAGCGGCTCACCATTGATACTCAGCTTGCCCGCTCGCAGAGTGACATAGTCTCCCCCGACGGCAACGACGCGCTTGATCAGGCGAACGCCCGAGGTGGGAGAATCCAGAATCACCACCTCGCCACGAGCCGGTTCGTCTCGTTGCATGATTTCCAGCTCGGTGAACGGGATGCGAACCCCGTACGCCGTCTTGTCGACGAGAACGCGATCGCCGATCTGCAAGGTCTGCTCCATCGAGCCGGAGGGCACGGTGTAGTGATCGGCGAAAGTCGAGCGGGCTGCGAAGGTGAATGCCACCACCACCGCCAAGATCAGTCCTTCCCGTGCGAACGACCGCAAACGGGTCTGCCAGGACGTCGGCTCCTGGGTATTCTCGTCCTTCACTTCATTCAAGGTCTCGCTCATGTTGATTATTGTAAAGCTCCGACCAGTGGAGTTGAAAGTTCCCCCCCCGGCGTCGGCTTCCCGGATCCTTACGGATCCTCTCCACCACGGACTGCTAGCGGGCAGGGGCTTCGATACCGAGCTGCTGTGCCACGAACGCCAGCTCCATGGCTGTGTCTTCAACGCGTCGACTCATGGGTACCCCACGGCTACCCGCATGCCCCGCTTTGGGGTGATAGAGCAGGATCACCGGGTATCCCGACGTCGTCGCCCTCTGCAATCTGGCCGTCATCTTCCGTGCCCCCAGTGGCGGCACACGCGTGTCCAGATCACCAGTCGAGAACATGACGGCGGGATACGCCGTCCCATCGACAACGTTCTGATAGGGCGACCAGGTGCGGATGAACTCGAACTCCTCCGGCACTTCAGCGTTGCCGTACTCGAGCAGCGCCGGGGCGTTGTTGTTCCGTGAGTAGTAGGGGAAGCGCAAAATGTCGACGTCGGGGAATCCGCAGAGCACCGCACGGAAGAGATCCGGCCGTTGAGTCAAAGCGGCACCCACCAGCAAACCACCGTTGCTGGCACCTTGTATCGCCAGTTTCTCGGGGCTCGTGTAGCCGGCCTCGACTAGCCACTCGGCGGCGGCAATGAAGTCATCGAAGACATTCTGCTTGTTGCCCAACATGCCACCACGGTGCCAGTCCTCGCCGTATTCGCCGCCGCCACGCATGTTCGCTACGGCGTAGACACCGCCGAGCTCGAGCCAAACCACCGCGGTGGTGCTGAAGCCCGGCCGGCGCGACGCGTAGAAGCCGCCGTAGCCACTGAGCAGAGTCGGGTTCTGGTCGTTGAGCTCGACGTCTTCGCGATGCACGACATACATGGGCACACGGGTACCGTCCTTCGAGGTCGCCCAGACTTGTTCAACCACGATTCCGATCGGGTCGAAATCGATCTCTTCCTCGTCGTCCACGGTTCGCTCGCCGGACTCGAGGTCGATCTCGTAAGTGATCTCGGGCTGTGTGAACGACCGCAGCGTCAGCGCCACCTTCCCTTCCCCCGCCCCACGGATCGACGCGGAGTGGAACGGCGGCACCTCGATCTCGCCGGCGGGGGTGCCGTCCATCTCGAAAACTCTGATCTGCGAGCTGACGTCGTGCAGGTAGCTGACGTAGATCTTCTCGTTGATGAAGGTGAAGTCCTCCATCATGTCCTCACCCTCCGGGATGATCTCTCGCCAATCTTCAGGTGCCGGGCTCTCGAGAGCGATGGCCAGCAGGCGCCCGTTGGAGGCGTCCAGATCGGTGCGCATGTACAACAAACCCTCATGGAATCGCGGGTAGAAGTGCGCGTGGGCGTCATCGACCAGAGGCTCTATTTGCCCGCCCCGCTCGAGATCCTGGAAGTGGACCTCGGTGCGCGCCCAGCCGTGGCTGACCGTATAGATTCGATAGCGGCCTTCGCCTGCCTCGCTCATACCCACGAACGTCTCGGGACCATAGCCCTCACCGAACAGCACCTCATCGTCGGCAAAGTCTGTCCACAACTCGTGATACTTGATGCGAGGGCCGATCTGGCGTGATCGGGCAGTGTAGGTGAAACCCGTCGCGTCATCGTTGAAGGAGATGCCTCCCCACAGAGCGTTAGGTAGGGCATCGGGCAGATCTTCGCCGGTCTCCAGATCGCGGATTCGGATCTGAACCTCATCCTGGCCGCCATCGCGGATGTTGTAGATCATCAACTTGCCGTCCTGCGAGAAGTCGACGATGGATACCCGCGTGGTATGGCCCGGATCCATGAGGTGTGGATCGATGACGACCTCGTATTCGGCCTCGGGATCGATAGGGTCAGGCTCCTCCTCCCCTTCTCCGTGTTCCCCGCTCTCGCCAACCTCGCCTTCGTCATCTTCCTCAGGCGCCGGTCGCCGATAGATGACCGGCAACTCCTCGCCCTTGCGCCTCATGGTGAAGTACTCGTACTCGCCCGCCCTTCTGGGGGAACCGATATCGTCCCGGTCCATGAGCTCGGCCAACCGGGTCCGAAGCCAGGCTCGCGTGGGCGTCTGGCCAACCACGAGCTCGGCGTAGGCGTTCTGCTCGTCGAGCCAGGCCCGTGTGTCTGGGGCGTCACGGTCCTCGAGCCAACGAAAGGGGTCGGGAATCTGAACGCCGTGCATGACGTCCACGACCTCTTCGACACGAGTGTCGGGGGGCGGCGGATAGGCCGGCGAGCAGCCGATCGTGGGGGCCGCAGCAACCAGCAGAATCGCAGAAAGTGCAGAAAGTGCAACAGCGTGCCGCTTCGCGCTCATACTCCTCACCTCGATTCCGGGATTCGCAGAAGTGCCGAAGAACTGGGGACTTCGACCGAGTACGTCGCGCCGGCCTCGGTGTCGAATCCGAAAACTCCGTCCCCGTCCATGCTCAGGTTGATCTCCTCGCCACCAGACGTCACCCGCAGTGGCTCAGCGCTACGGATCCGGCACCGCCTGCCACGGGTGGAGAGGATCGTGGCCATGAGCAGCCGCCTGTCCTGCCAGTTGAAGTCCAGCTCGAAACCGCCGCGAGCCCGGAGCCCGCGCACCGATCCCATGGGCCAGGCCTGCGGCAATGCCGGCAGGAAGTGAATGGTCTCTCCTTGTGATTGGAGGAGCATCTCGACGAGGCCGGCGGTTGTGCCAAAGTTGCCGTCGACCTGTAGGGCGCTACCACAAAGCGAGAACAGGTTCGGCAGCGTGTCCTCGGCGATCAGATAGTTGAAGTTCTCGATGGCCCGATCGCCCCTTAGCAGACGTGCCCAAAGCGTTGTCTTGTGGCTCGATGACCAACCGCACCCGCCCAACGCCCGCAGGTCGAGCGTGCGCTCGGCGGCGGCCGCAAAGTCGGGAGTTCGCTCTCGGCTGATCTCATCACCTGGATAGAGACCCCAGAGGTGCGACAGGTGCCGGTGCTCGGGCTCCAGATCGTCCCAGTCCTCGAGCCACTCCTGCAGTTGCCCGTGCTTGCCGATCTGTAGCGGCGCCAGCCTCGTGCGCGCCGCCAGCACCTCGGCTCGCATTTCCTCATCAAGCCCCAGGGTTTTCGAGGCCTCGACAAAAGCGCCGAACAGGGCGCGGATGATCTGCATGTCCATGGTCGGACCGGCCGCGATCGTCCTCGCTTTCAGGTAGGCACCCGTCACCTCGTCGAAAAACCGTCCATTGCCGTCGCGCAGAGGGAAGTTCTCAGGCGAATTTGATGGAGCTGTAACCAGCCACCCATACCGAGGGTGCTCGACAAGAGTGTGGAGGAAGAACTGAACGGAGCCCCGCATGAGCGGATACAGGCGCTGCAGATACTCCGTATCGGGCTCGAAAAGGTAATGCTCCCACAGGTTGAACAGTAACCAGGCACCGCCGACTGGCCAGGCACCCCATGAGGGGCCGTCCATGGGAGCAGTCGCGCGCCAGAGGTCGGTGTTCTGGTGCAGCACCCAACCTGGTGCTCCCCAATGCCGCCGTGCCACGCTCTGCCCCGCCACGGATGCCTCGCGCACCAGCTCGAAGAGCGGCTCGGTGAGCTCCGGCAAGTTTCCGATCTCCGCGGGCCAGTAGTTCATCGGCAGGTTGACGTTGACCGTGTACTTGCTGTCCCAGGAGGGATTCGAATCTTCGTTCCAGATGCCCTGCAGGTTGGCGGGCTCAGTGCCCGGGCGCGAGCTGGATATCAGCAGATAGCGCCCGAACTGGTAGTAAAGCGCTGCCAGCTGGGGGTCGGGGTCCTCCCGCAGGGCAGCGGTATCGATGCCGCCGGCCTCCCCCTCGACACGAAAGCGGCCGACGCGCTCATCCGTGGGCAGGCTCGCCGCGGCGCTGGTGCCGAGGTCGACGGCCAATCGACGGAACAGGCGCCGGTGCTCGGCAACATGCTCCCGGCGCATTTCTTCATAGGACCTGCCGCTGACCGCGCTCAGGGTGCGCTCCACACGCGCGTTCGGGTCGCCGCTCACATCCGTGTAGTCGACGAAGCTCGTGGCAGCGGAGACCAACAAGGTCACGGCATCGGCGTTATTGACGCTCAAGGTACGGTAGTCGACCTCGGTGATGCCCCCTTCGGCCTTCGCCTTCACGCGGGCCTCGTAGCGAAGCCTTCCCTCGATGCCAAGGAAATCAGTGCTTTTGCCCGTGAGCAGGAGCCCATCCGGTGGCAACCCGTCCATTTGGAAGTAGTCGGTACCGTAGTTGGAGTGCGCCTGGTTTCTGGCCCCGTGTAAGGTCGCAGAAAACGAGATTTGCCTCGGACGGTCGGCGGTCAGTCGAACCACGATGACTTGATCGACAGGGCTCGAGAAGATCTCACGGGTGAATGTCACATCACCGACGCGGTAGGCGAGCGTGACGACAGCGGTGTCGAGATCGAGCTCGAGCCGGTAGTCATCGACCGAGTCGTGCCCCGGAAAGTCGAGCAGCAGGTCGCCCAAGGGCTGGTACTTCATCTGCTCGTAGGGAATTCCCATCATCGTGCGGCCAAATAGATCGTGGGCCTTGGCGTAGTCACCCGCGAAGATCAATCGTCGGATCTCCGGCAATGCCTCGGCGCCACCGTCCCGGCTCGGGTCGTAGGGCCCCCCGCTCCACAGCGTCTCTTCGTTGAACTGGATCCTTTCCTGAGCGGTTGCGCCGAAAACCATCGCGCCGAGCCTGCCGTTGCCAACCGGCAACGCCTCATTCCATGCCTCGGCTGGCTGTCGATACCAGAGCTTCATGTCCGACCACCCAACGAGCTCGGACTGCGCGGGACCAGATGGCGAGGCCCCGCGAGGCACAGCCCCGGGCAGCACGGGATCACCTCTTCCGGCGAGGGCCGACGATCCGCCCAATGCACATACGAAACAAACTACGAGCGCCGCTCGAAACCTCATGGCCAAACTCCAGGTCGTATCATTCATCCGGTCACGACGACAGACCGCGTTATATGCTGCGGGCGTAACCGATGGTGGTAGCCCGAATCTCGGAAGTATGGAGGAAGAATGAGTTTCGTTCGAGGTGGAAAGGTGATCGCTTTGGTGCTTTGCACGCTGGTCTCGAGCCTGACGGTCGCTGTTGCGGTGCAGGAGGGAGGCCCATTGCAGGGCCCTCTCACCGTGGCTGAGGCAAGCGGGTTCACAGCTACTTCCCGCCACGCCGATGTTCTGGAATTCGTGCGGGAATTGCAGAGCCTCAGCCCGCTCGTACGCGTCGAGACCCTGGCAGTGAGCGCCGAAGGACGGGAGCTTCCGATGATGGTGATCGGCAACCCGCCACCGGCCTCACCCCAGGACCTCGCCAATGACGAACGGGCGGTTGTCTACTTCCAGGCCAACATTCACGCCGGTGAGGTCGAGGGTAAAGAAGCTACTCAGATGCTCGCCCGGGACATCGTGCTGGCTGATACGCCCCCGGCCTTCCTCGACGACCTGGTCGTCCTGATCGTGCCGAACTTCAATCCCGATGGAAACGACAAGATCAGCCCCGAGAATCGCCGCAATCAACACGGCCCTGAGCAGGGCGTGGGCGTACGGCACAATGGCCAGAACCTCGATCTCAACCGTGAGGGGATGAAGCTGGAATCTCCCGAGGCTCAGGGATTGGTGCGCAACGCTCTGATGCGATGGGACCCGGTGCTCTTCCTCGATGCCCACACTCATAACGGCTCCTACCACGAGGAGCCGGTTACCTATACGTGGGGCTTCAACCACAACGCCGACAAGAGCATCATTCGCTACCAATCCGAGAGGATGATGCCCGCTATCGAGAAGATGCTTCGCACCGACTACGACATCCTGTCGGTGCCGCACGGGGACTTCATCGACGTGGAGGATCCTGAGAAGGGATGGATTCCCGCTGGCCCCGAAGCGCGATACTTGAGCAACTACGTTGGCTTGCGCAACCGCCTGTCGCTGCTCAACGAGCAGTATCCCTACGTGAGCTTCGAGGAGCGGGTACGTGGCTGCTACGCCTTGCTGTGGTCACTGCTCGAATACACCAGCAATCACAAGGACGAGATCGTCGATCTCGTCGCCGAGGCCGATCGCCTGACGGTGAGGAGAGGAAGGAACCCCGGTGCCGAGAACGCTGAATTCGGCACCGACTGGGATGTGCGCGCGATGGGCACCTATACCCTGCGTGGCTATGCCATGGAGCGCGTCTCCACCGAGAGCGGCCGGCCCCGCGTGAACGTCGATTTCGATATTAAGCGCACCTACGAGGTTCCCTATCTGGCTGATTACTATGCGACCCGCTCCGTTCCCTTGCCGTACGGCTACCTCGTAACAGTCACCGCCCCTGACATCGAGGAGAAGCTCCTGCAGCACGGCCTCTTGGTAGAGAAGCTGACGGCTCCGGCTACCCTCACCGTGGATTCCTTCACCGTCTCAGATCTCGAGAGTGCCGAGCGATTGTTCCAGGGGCATCTACTGAGAAGAGCGCACGGCGAGTATGAGAGCGTCGAGCTGGAGTTTCCGGCCGGCACGCTGTTTGTCAGCACCGCACAGCCATTGGGACGCGTTGCCGCCACACTGCTCGAGCCCGAGAGCGATGACGGGCTGCTGGCCTGGAATTTCTTCGACCGCTACCTGACCCGAGGATGGGGATCAGTCCCCTTCCCGATCTACAAGCTCATGCGCCCGGCCAATCTGGCAAAGACCACGTTGAAGTAGATGGCCCGCGCTTCGGCCCATGGACCCTGCGGCTGTCATCTTGGTCACTGCGACTGCGCCGAGCCGCGAGAGAGCAGGGCCGGGCAGCATCCAGGGGCGCAAAGGAAGCTTCACCCGGACAGGGCGAGCGCAGCGAGTCGCCTCCT
>CALAKE010000354.1 GCA_937922775.1 uncultured bacterium
GACGTTCTGGTGATCGCCAACCCGCGGGCAGACGCGAACGCGGGAGCTGACTGGTCTTTCCCACATCCATCCGCCTTCGCACGCGATGAGCTGGAAGCGACATACTCATTCGTTCAGTCCGGCGGAGCCCTCCTGCTGATCTCGGACCATGCGCCCTTCGCTGGGGCAACTCGAGATCTGGCGATGATGCTGGGAATCGGTGCGCTCGATGGCTACGCCTATCACCCGACACAAGAGCCCGATACCTTTCGCTCCGAGGTGGGCACCCTGGGAGATCACGCCATCACTCGCGGTCGTAGCCAGGACGAGCGAGTCGATCACGTGGTGACGTGGACAGGTCAGGCCTTCGTGGCCGCTGAGGGTATCGACCCACTGATCATCTGGGGGCCTGGGGCTGTGACGGCCGTCGGGATTGGCAGGAATTTCCCCGACATCCCACGGGAAGAGTGGCCGCTGATTCAGGTTGAGGGCTGGCTCCACGCCGCCGCCGCAGAGCTCGAGGCCGGGCGATTCGTTGTGTTGGGCGAGGCAGCCATGTGCACGGCCCAGTCCGGGGAGGATCTCGATTTCGGCATCAGCGCCCCGGAGGCCGACCAAAACGCCCAGTTCTGTCTGAACGTGGTTCGCTGGCTCACCGGTGTGCTGTGAGCGAGCGGGTGCCGACGCTTTCTCTAGCGTAGAATTCAGCAGGCGACCCATTGATGATGAACAGCTATCGGGAGGCTGAGGAATGCACGCGGTTTTCGTAATGATCAAATGCGAGCTCGGGAAAGCCTACGAAGTCGCCAACCATATCGTCGAGAATATCGACCAGACCTCGGAAATCTACTCGGTATCCGGCCAGTATGATCTGCTGGCGAAGTTCTACGTCGAAGACGCCGACGACATCGGCCATTTCATCTGTGGCCAGCTGCACAAGACCCCACACCTGAAGGACACCTTCACCATCGATACCTTCAACGCTTTCACGTCTTGACGCCGGCACCGGCCGGTGGAATTTCAGGCTCCGCTAGGTGGCTTCGTTCTTCCTCTCTTCCCGCTGACGTAGTCTCCGGCGAACACGCGCCTCTCTGAACTGAGCGTTCACGCGCCCGGCGGATACGGCCATGACCACCGACTGAACCGCACCAATCTCTTCATTGCTGAGCCCCATTTCTTTGGCGACGCCAAAGTAGTGCTCCATTCAGGGGGAGCAAGCGACGGCCATGGCCGTCGCCAGGTGCAACATGAGGGTGGTCTTGGGCTCCAGGATCTCGTTGTAACGGGCCGCATCGTAGAAATCAGAATAGGCCTGGTGCTGCTTTGCGGGTAGCATCTTCCTCCTCCTTGGTTCGCCTCGAGATTGCGACACACGCCTCTCGGGGGCACGGGAGGCACGTTGGGCGCGCCGGCCTTTCCCCGATCTTATCTTGGCGCCGCGATAGAAGATGCAGGCTACGTGTCACTCGGCCTGCAGCGCAATGATCGGATCGACGCGGGTGGCCCGCCAGGCCGGCAATAGGCAGGCGATCGTAGCCACGATGAGGAAGAATGCGCTCACGGACACGAAGGTGATCGGGTCGGTCTGCTCGATGCCGTAGAGCTGTTGCTCGAGGAAACGGACGCCTCCAATCGCTCCCGCGATACCCAAGACCAGCCCGATGCCCACCAGCGCCAAACCGCGCCCGAGGATCATCTGCAGGACGTTTGATCCTCCAGCGCCTAGCGCCACGCGTACGCCGATTTCGTGACTGCGCTGGCTCACGTAGTGCGCCAGAACGCCGTAAAGTCCGACCGTGGCCAGCAACAGCGCCACGCCCGCGAACAGGCCGAGGGAGCTGGTAACCATGCGTGATGAGGACACGGTGTTGGAGTTGGCGATGATCGATTCCATCGTGTCGAACTCTGTTACGGGAATATTGGGATCGAGCTGAGCGACGGTGGAACGCACAGCAGGGGCGAGCGCTGCGGCGTCTCCCTCGGTACGCAGAGCGATGCCCATTCTGGCGCTGCGATTGGCGTAATAGGACAGATACATCGCCGAGCGAGGATCGTTGGCCAGGCTCCCCATACGCACATCCCCCACGAGGCCGACCACCTGAAACGTCGTGGCCTCGTCCGCGTCGATGACAACCTCGAGTCCAATCGGGTTCTCGTCGGGGAACAGCGAGTCGGCCATGGTCTGGTTGATGACCATCACCATGGGGGCCTCGGCCGTGTCGGTCGCCTCGAGGCTGCGGCCGGCCAGCAAGGGAATACTCATGGTCTCGAAATAGCCGGGCATGATGGTGCGAACGAAGGAGGTTTGCATGTCGCTGGGGCTGACCCGGGGCTGGCGCGGGTCATAGACATAGATATTGTTGCCCGGGTCGCGAATGGGAAGCTGGGTGATCAATCCCACGCCCGTAACGCCGGGGAGGCCTCGGAGGTTGTCCGCGAGCTGATTGAAGAACAATGGCCGTTGCTCGGCGGGGTACTCCTCGGCGGGCAGGCGGATCTCGGTGGTGAGCAGATTGCGAGTGTCGAAGCCGGGGTCTTGACCGACCAGTGTGGCGAAGCTGCGGATCAGGAGGCCCGACCCGATCAGAAGCATCACGGAGAGAGCCACCTGCACGACGACGAGACTACTGCGCAGGCGCATTCCGCTGCGCAGATCGCCGCTACGTGATCCCCCCTTGAGCTGATCAGAAAGATTTCGCGGGGCGATGCGCACGGCCGGCACTCCACCGAATACGAGGCTCGTGAGCAGTGCGGCCACGAGCGCGAACAGCAGGGTCGGAGCGCTCAACCCGAGCTCCGAGATGCCGAGGACATCCAGCGGCATGGCCTGCAAGATCAGGTATTGCAGCCAGAGTGCCAGGATTACACCGACGACACCGGCGAGGATGGCGATAACGAAGCTCTCGGTGAGGAGCTGCCGCACCAAGCGAGGCCGGCCGGCTCCCAGTGCCGAGCGTACCGCCAGCTCCGACTGCCGGCTCGTACCCTTCGCGAGTAGAAGGTTGGCGACATTGCCGCAGGCAATCAGAAGCACCAGCCCCACCGCTCCCATCAGCATCAGCAGGCTGCCGCGGTAATCCCGAACCAGTGCCTCCTGAAGGCCCTGCAGCAACATCCTCTTGTCTTCATTGGTGTCGGGGTACTCGGCCTCGAGATTGGCGCCAATAATGTTGAACTGTTCTTGCGCCCGCACGAGCGTCATCCCGGGCTTCAATCTGCCGATGGGGGTCCAATTGTGGTATTGACGACCGCCCGCGAAGTTCCCGCCGGGCCGGAAGCCGTACACCGAAAGGAACAGGGCGCCGTCCTCGGGGCCGAGAACCGCCGTGACCTCGTCCTCGCTCCAGACGTAGAACTTGCCTTCTTCACCCTCGCTGTCCGCGTCGAGCGAG
>CALAKE010000355.1 GCA_937922775.1 uncultured bacterium
TGGCCCTGAAGCGCCACCCCGATGCCCTGCACCTGGTGCAGCGCATCCGCGACGAGACTCACCGGTTCGCCATCTCGTACCATCGCGCGGTGCGCCAGAAGCGCATCGTGGGGTCGATCCTCGAGGAGGTGCCGGGCATCGGTCCCACGCGCCGCAAGCTCCTCCTGCGTCGCTTCGGTTCTGTCGATGGCGTCCGCCGCGCAACGCACGAGGACCTCGCCGAGGTCATCGGCGAGGTCCTCGCGTCAAAACTACAAGACGCTCTGGTCAATTAACCTGCTTGGCTCGAGATTTCCGGCCTACTTTGTCGGCGCGAAATGGCGGATGTCGCTGAGCTGCCCTCTTCGCTTGCTCTTGGGCTCGACAACCGCCTTCACGCGCATCCCGATGTGTACCTTCTCCAGCGCACATCCGCCGATCCAGTGGAGGAATGCACCTTCGGCGCCATCGATGTTGATCATCGCCAGCGCCCGTGGCTCCTCCAATGGCTGCCCGTTGCGTCCGCGAGTCACGATCGTGAACGTGTTGACCGTGCCCTTCGGCCCCACCTTCTTGTACCTCTTCACAGGTGCGAAGGTTTGCGGGCAGTAGATCTGCGGCGGAATGAAGGCTGTATTCGAACCTTCGTAGACACTGGCAGTGAGCTGTCCGGTGTCGCGCAGCTTGCGGAAGAACACGTCTCCCGCAACGCCCATCGTGTAGGTGTGCCCGACGGGAATATCGCCGAACCAGATGCTGATGTCGACGTTGCGCTGGTCGCGAGGAAAGCTGCCGTATTCGCTCATGATTTGGCCCTCCCCGTCGCCCTGGCCGCTTTCTTGGTCCTGGAGCTCGCCTTCTTCTTGGGTGCAGCCTTTTTTTGTTTCGGTGGCGGGATCGGCTCGAAGTAGAGGATGTCGGTGATCGACCCCTCGCGTTCAGGCTCTGGGCGCCAAACGGCACGTACGGCCATGCCGATCTCGACTTTCTCGGGGTCGACGCCACCGAGCATGTGGAGGATACCCATTCCCTCCGACGCTCCATCGAGCTCGATCACAGCCGGCATCAGCGGCGTCTCACGACGCGATGCGTCCCAGTTCACATAGCTCAAGGAGAAGGTGTTGATCCGACCGGTTCCCGGCAACTCGACGAGCTTCTGCGAGGGTGTCCAGCTCAGCTCGCAGAAGGTTCGCGGCGGCACCATGATTCTGCCGCTACCGGGCGCGACGGACGCCAGCAACTTACCGTCGCGAAGTCCATCAAGATAGGCGCCGATGGCGATCCCCGCATCCCATGCATAGGCGACGCGGAACTCGTCGTCGATCTTCAACACCTTGCCCGACTTGAAATCGCGCGATCGCAGAGCGGTGCCGGGAAAGTCGGCGTCCATGGGAGCCGGACGACCCCGGTAGGCAGTGCTTCCACGCGGTTCGGCGATGTCTCTCTTCTTTGAGTTGCTCATCGTCTCATCACCACCACGGTTCCGACCTGCATCAGGTCTCCCCAGGCTTGTGCAAGTCCGGTTCGTGGACGTCCCGGAACTTGCCGGCCGCCCGCCTCCTCACGGAGCTGCCAGAAAAGCTCGCAGATCTTCATCAGCCCCGCTGCGGCAATCGGATTCCCGACCCCGAGCAGCCCGCCAGATGGGCAGGTGGGCAAGTCGCCATCGCGGTCGAATACGCCATCAGCGAGAAGCTGTGGCGCCTGACCACGGCCGGCGAGCTGCAAACCCTCGAGATGGTGCAGCTCTTTGTAAGTGAACGGATCGTACGGTTCCGCGATGTCGATCTCGCGGCGTGGCTCGCGAATGCCCGCCATGTCATAGGCCATACGCGCCGCCTTCTCCACGTAGCGTGGATAGGCAAGGTCGCGCGTTGCCCAGTAGGCGGTGTCGAGGCTCCATCCGACGCCTTCGATCCAGACAGGCTTGTCAGTGAGGCGCTCGGCAACTCCCTCGGCGGCGAAGATCACCGCCGCCGCGCCGTCACTCGTTGGCGAAACATCGAGTCGGTTCACTGGCCACGCCATGATCTCCGAATTCAGCACATCCTCCACCGTGACCTCGGCGGCGAGTTGTGCACACGGATGATTCATCGCGTTACCCTTGTTCTTCACCGCGACCTTGGCGATGTCGCGTTTCGAGATGCCGTACGTGGTCATGTAACGGTTCATCTCGAGTGCGAAGATCCACAGTAGATTGGGCTCGAGAGCCCGCTCTGTCGTGTGGTCGAAGATGGTGACAAAAGCGCCCTGCGGGTGCGGCTGGCAGGCCGACATCTTCTCTTCACACAGAACCATGCAGGTGTCGAAGACGCCCGAGGCCACCATGTACCAGCCCTGGATGGCCGAAAAGACACCCGTTCCTCCCCCGACATAGCCGCGCAATGTAGGCAGGCCCAGGGCGCCGGCTCCGTCGGTGAGATATTCGCCATTCTGGTGAATGCCGTCGAACGCGTCGGGTGCGGTGTCGAGGACGGCACAGTCAATCTGGTCACGCTGCATTCCAGCGGCGTCCAACGCCATGCGAGCGGCGCCGTACGAGAGCTCCTTGGGAGACTCCAGTGCACGACGCACGAACTTCGTCATCCCGGCACCGACCGCCGCGACCCTTCTGAGTCCGGTTGCTTTCATAGCTCCCTCACGGCGTGTTGCTGAGGATGGCGACGCCACCGGTTGCGGTCGGCACGCCGCGCCAGGACTGCACCAGACCGCAATCGACATCTTCGAGCTGGTGAGTTCCTGCCTCGTAGCGAAGTTGTTGGACGACCTCGGCGACGCGCAACAACGGTGTGGCGTCGAAGAGGTAACCGGCACCGAGGCTCCCACCCGAAATGTTCACCGGGATGTTGCCGCCGCGGCTGAAGTGGCCGCGTTGGGTCAGGGAACCTGCTTCGCCGCTACCGCACAGGCCCAAGGCCTCGATGTGTTGTAGCTGCTTGAAGGCGAAGCGATCATCGACCTCGGCAAAGTCGATCGCTTCGGCCGGTGCTTCGATCCCGGCCATGCGATAGGCACGTGCAGCGCCCTGCTCTGTGTAGCGAGCGGCACCCCAGTCCCTGCCCTCGAGGGCAGGACTGTCAGTCGACCAGCCAAAGCCGTCGAGCCAGACCGGGCGGCGGTCCCCCGAGAGGGCAAAGTCCCTACTCGCGAGCACGAGCACGATGCAGCCGTCGGCGGCCGGTGCGACCTCGGCGCAGCGCATGGGCGGAAACTCCATACCGCTTTCCTCGACCATTTCGACGCTCCAATCGGCGCCATAGCATGACCGGGTATTGCTGAGCGCGGCACGGCGGTTTGCGACCACGACTTCCGCACACTGCTCGGGCGTGGTGCCCGAGTCGTGCAGGTAGCGGGCCATCTCCATGCCCCCGAGAGCTTCAGGTGCGAAGCCGAGGGGCCGGTTCCAGACTGGATCGAGCGCGTACGCCTCGAGCTCGTCCATTCCGATGATGTTGGAGGCCTTGCTGTGTGCCTCCAATGCGATCACGTCGAATGCGCCGGTGCCGATCTGCAGGGCCGCCGCGGCGAGTCCCTGAAGTCCGTCCCCGGGACTGGTGTGCACTGGTTTGAGCACAGCACCGAGTTGATCGGGCGTGTACTCATCGAAGATGCTGACGCCTTCGAAGAAGTCCTCAGCCACCGTAACAAAGCTGTCAATGGTGCCGGGTTCGACACCGGCATCGCGGTAGGCGCGTACCGCGGCAGCGTGAATCATCTCTCGGTACGAGAGCTCGGGGCTGAGGGGTGAAGGTCCTTGGATACCTACTCCGATAATCGCGACCTGACCCTTCACAAAATCCCTCCGATCGTTGC
>CALAKE010000356.1 GCA_937922775.1 uncultured bacterium
ATCCCCACCGTCTGGGTGAACCGGCTCGACGAGTACCTGCCAGAGGGCGGACCGGCTCCCACAGCGGAGGTGCGTGACATGAGAGGGGCTGCCGAGTGGGTCGAAAGGAGAGCCCCGGACGATGCCGGATGACATTGACCCTCAGGATCTGGAGCTCGCTCGAGATTTGTTATCGGCGGCCGACGCCGTTCTTGTGCTCACGGGAGCCGGGATCAGCGCCGACTCGGGTCTGGCGACCTTCCGCGGCGCTGACGGACTGTGGCGCAACCACCGAGCCCAAGAGCTGGCTACGCCGGAGGCGTTCGCACGGGATTCGCGGCTGGTGTGGGAATGGTACGGGATGCGACGTGAGAGGGCGGCATCGTGCGAACCCAACGACGCTCACCTGGCGCTGGCCCGTTTGGCCGCCGAAAGAGACGGCGTCACGATCGTGACGCAGAACGTCGATGGCCTGCACTCGCGCGCCGCCGAGCGAGTAGCGGCAGATCGCGCGGGGACGGTCACGGAGGGGCCGGAGCGCGAGCCGGCGCTCCCTCTCGAGCTCCACGGCTGTCTCTTCAGGGTCCGCTGCACTCGTTGTGACGAGCGCTACGAGCACCGCCAGCCCATCGATGCCAGCTCCGCGGCATCATTGCCCTCTTGTCGCTCCTGCTCGAGCTTGTTGCGGCCGGATATCGTCTGGTTCGGTGAGCCCTTGGGTGAAGCCATCGAGGTTGCTTTCAAGGAGGCGCAACAGGCGGAGGTGTGTTTGGTTGTCGGCACCAGCGCCGTGGTCCAACCGGCCGCGAGCATCGCGACGGTCGTCGACCGAGCGGGCGGGAGCGTTATCGAGGTGAATCCCGAGCCGACACCTCTGACCCCGCTCGCCGTGGTCTCCTTGCGTGGCGGGGCTGCCGAAGTCGTGCCCTCGCTGGTGAGTTGATCTGACGTCAGGTCGCGCATGAACCGTGTCCACGGCCAACCGTATGCGGGAGGAACAGAGGGCAGCCGACCTGAAACCCGCACAGCCCCGACCACGTAGCCAGAAGTAATGGATCCTCAAGCCGTAGCGACATTCGTGTTTCAGATCAGCATGGGCGTGTCCCTGGCGGCATGCGCCGGCTTCCGCGCCTTCACGCCACTGCTGGTGGTCGGCCTGGCGGGTCGCCTCGATCTGGTCCCGCTAGCAGAGCGATTCGAGTGGCTCTCCTCGGATGCGGCACTGATCGTGTTTGCCACCGCCGTGGTTTTCGAGACGTTCGCCGACAAGTTTCCGATTGTCGACCACTCCCTCGATCTGGCCGCGACCTTGGTGCGCCCGGTCGCTGGCGCCATCGTCGTGGCCTCGCCGCTGACCGGTTTCGACCCGCTCATTGCCATGGTGGTCGGCATCGTGCTCGGGAGTACGGTCGCCGGCGGCGTGCACTTGGCCAAGTCCAAGACGCGACTGGCCTCGACGGCTCTTACAGGGGCATCTGCGAACCCCTTCCTGAGCGTTGCAGAGGATGCAGTATCGCTCGGTGGCAGCGTTGTTTCCGTCTTTCTGCCGATTGTCGCGCTCTTCTTCGTCTGCCTTGCGGCGCTCGTGGGCCACCGTCTTCTGCGGCGCCGGCGCGTGGCGAGGATCGCTGACCACACCGGCAGCATGGCGCTGCCGCCCGGCTGATCCACCATCGTCTCGAGGTCACACGCGCAATTCTCAGGCTGCAGTCTGACGGCCCTCGGGATAGTATCGGGACGTCACGAGACTAGTGAGATCCTGGTTCGGAGGCGGCATCAGCATGCGAATTTTTATCGCCGGCGGCGGTGAGATCGGGCTGCAATTCGCCCGCCAGCTCTCCGAAGAACAGGACATTGTCGTCATCGAGAGCGATCCTGATGCCGTCCGGCGTTTCGGTGGCCTCGACGTACAGGTCATTCAGGGCAGCGCGGCGAGCATCGACCTTCTCGAGGGAGCAGGGTTGTGCGAGGCAGATGAATTCATCGCCTGCAGCCCTTCCGATGAAACCAACCTCGTGGCCTGCTTGGCCGCCAAGCAGGTCGCCCCGGTCAGGACTTTCTGCTTCGTGTCGAAGGAGGTGTACTACGAATCCTTCAGGTCAGGAGACGGAGAAGGTACCGTCCTCGGCATAGATCACATCATCTGGCCGCAACACCTCCTTGCGGAGGAGCTTTCTCGCATCGTGTTGGTGCCCGAAGCGATCGACGTCGAGATCTTCGCCAAAGGACGAGTCTGGCTCCTGGAGTATCGGCTGCAAGGCGATTCCCCCTTGGTGGGTGTCGAGTTGCAGCACCTGAGAATCCCTCGCGGGACCCTCGTCGTCGCCAGTGTGCGTGATGACAATTTGCACGTCCCTCGTGGCGACACGATCTTCGCCGACGGTGACAAAGTCGTCTTCATGGGCAAGCGGCGTCACCTCGCCAAGCTGGCGCAGAGATTCTTGGGGCGCGAGCGTCACCGGGTCGAGGAGGTCACGATCGTCGGTGGCGGCAACGTTGGCCTCGCTCTGGCGAAGATCCTCGAGACGGGTGTGGGCGTGCGACTGAAGATCATCGAGATCTCACAGGAACGGTGTGAGCAGATCGCCTCGCAGCTCAGCCATGCAACCGTTTTGCACGGCGACGGCACTGATATCGGACTCTTGCAAGAGGAGCAGATTGGCCAGAGTGATGTGCTGGTTTCGGTAACCAGGGACGACGAGAAGAACCTGCTCTGCTCGCTGCTGGCCCACCAGATGAGGATTCCCAAGATCGTCACTCGCGTCAATCGGACGGCCAACATGAAGCTGTTCGAGGGCGTTGGCATCGACGTGCCGCTGAACCCCAGGGTGACCGCGATCCAGGCAGTGATGAACTTCCTGCGTGGCACCGGTGTGCAGATGCTCGCCACCATCGAGCACGGCCAGGCGCATGTCCTGGAGTTTGTTGTTCCGGACGACTTTCCGGTAACTGCGATCAGCAGACTGTCCCTTCCTCCAGGCGTGATCATCGGTGCGATTCTGCGCGGCTTCCATACCATCGTGCCGCGTGGTCCCGATAGCATCGAGCCGGGTGACCACCTGCTGGTGCTCACTACCGAGAAGGCAAGGGAAGCGATCCAGGAGTTCTTTTGAGCCGATAGGCTCGGTACCACCTCGACGCTTATGCGCATAGCTGTAGTCATCCATACGGTCGGTCTCATCCTCAGGATCTTCGGCGCTATCCTCGTACTGCCCTTGGCCGTCGATCTGCTTTACGGCTTCTACCAGGAGTCCCTGGGCTTTTTGATAGCTGGTGTCAGCGCCAGCCTCTGCGGCGAGCTTGCCCGGCGGCAGCATGCTCGCGAGCGTGGCTTGACTCGCACCGAGGGGCTCGCAGTGGTTGCCTTTTCGTGGCTAGTTGTAGCGCTGTTCGGCGGGATTCCTTACATGTGGCACGGGCTCGGTGTCATCGACGCGACCTTCGAGTCGATGTCCGGATTCACCACCACCGGGGCCACGATCTTCCAGGATTTCAGTCGTTATTCGCACGGCATCTTTTTCTGGCGTGGCTTCACGCAATGGCTAGGGGGTATGGGCGTCATCGCCCTATTCATCGCCATCCTTCCCGCTCTCGCTATCGCGGGGCGGCAGTTGTTCTTCGCCGAGGCTCCCGGCCCCGAGAAGGACCGGCTGACGCCGCGCATCCGCGACACGGCGATCAGGCTCTGGGGCCTCTACGTCGGCTTGACGGTCCTCGAGGTCGTGCTTCTCAAGATCAGCGGCATGCCCATCTTCGACGCCATCTGCAACTCGCTGACAACGATGTCGGCGGGAGGGTTCTCCCCCCATCCCCTGAGCATCGGTGGCTACCAGAATCCCACGGCGGAATGGATCTTCATCGTCTTCATATTCTTGGCGGGGGCCAACTATTCCCTGCAGTACCGTGTCTTTCGAGGCAAGCCGCTGGCGCTCTTCCGCGACGAGGAGTTTCGCGTCTACGCTGTTGTGGTTTTGGTCAGCGCCCTGTTGCTGGGCGGGCTCCTCTACGGTTTCTCCCAGCAGCCGTCAGAGGCCTACTTAGCCGGTGCGCCCGGCGGCGGTGTCCTCGTGGATGCCAGCACCGAGACGATCGCTCGGCAGTCCTTCTTCCAGGTGCTGACGATCCTGACGACGGCGGGCTTCGCTACAGACGACTTCAACCTATGGGGAGACGGCGCCAAGGTCATCCTGCTCGTGCTCATGTTCATCGGTGGCTGTGCCGGCTCTGCCGGTGGTGGCCCCAAGATCGTGCGCACGTGGCTCATTCTCAAATTCGCCATCAACGAGCTGTACAAAGCCCTGCACCCCCGCGCAGTGAAGCCGCTGCGCCTGGGTGGCCGCGTGGTGCCGGCCGAGATTCTGCGCTCGATCGTGGCGTTCCTCCTTCTGTACCTTCTGGTGTTCGCCCTCAGCGTTGTTTGTCTTGCCGCCCTCGGAGAGGATCTGATGACCAGCATCACAGCGAGCATCGCGACTCTGGGTAACATCGGCCCGGGGTTTGGAGCCGTCGGTCCGATGGCGAGCTATGCCCATTTCCACCCACTTGCAAAGACCCTGCTGATCTTCACCATGTGGGTCGGGCGCCTGGAAGTGATGACGGTCCTGGTATTCCTGCAACCACATGTCTGGCGTACGGCTCGCTACAAGGCGAGCAGGCACCAAGCGCTGCACTCGTGGTAGGGAAGAGGAGAGCCCCATGTTGCTCGAGAACAAAATTGCGTTGGTGACCGGTGCTTCTAGCGGAATCGGCAGGGCCACAGCAGTTCTCTTCGCCCAGCAGGGGGCTGCGGTCTCTCTGGTCGGGAGGGATCTGGCTGCGCTCGAGGCGGTTGCGAGCGAGATCGAGACAGCCGGCGCTCAAAGCCTGGTGGCTCCCGCAGAAGTGACCTCTACAGACGACTGCCGCCGAGTTGTCGAGCGCACCGTCGCGCACTTCGGTGGGCTCGATGTCCTGGTCAACGCCGCCGGCATCATCGGTACCGGCACGCTGGATTCGACGTCGCCGGAGCAGTGGCGGGAGATGATGGCAATCAACGTTGACGCCGTATTCAACCTCATGCAGCTCGCCCTACCGCACCTCGAGGAGCGTTCAGGCAACATCGTCAACGTTTCCAGCGTCACGGGCGTGCGCGCCTTCCCGGGCGTTCTCGCCTATTGTGTGAGCAAGGCCGCCGCCGACCAGCTCACGCGCTGCGCCGCCCTGGAGCTCGCCCCGGCAGGGGTGCGCGTGAATGGTGTGAATCCGGGGGTTGTCGAGACCAACCTGCATCGGCGCGGTGGTATGAATCAGGAGGCGTACATGGCCTTCCTGGAGCACAGCCGCACGACTCACCCCCTCGGCCGGGTTGGCCAGCCGCAAGAGGTCGCCGAGGCGATCCTGTTCCTGTCCTCATCAAAGGCTGCCTGGCTGACGGGTCTAAATCTGAGCATCGACGGCGGGCGGCAACTCACCTGCGCAAGGTAAGCGGGAAGAGGGTTCCCAGAGGGGCCCAGACAGGAAGACTGACAAAAAATGTCACTAAAAGTGGCAGTCAGCGTCATCCGAGGGCCTCGAAGCGGATACGCCGGAAGCCTCCCGAGCGGCACGTAGCCGCCCTCACGGGCGACCTGGTGAGGGCGGCAGGGGGACCATCTGCAAGCGGGCGGAGTCACTCTTCCGGGCCGTCCTTCAGCGGGCCTATTGCACCTCAGGCGCCTGAGTGAACTGCCCCGTGTTCATGATGAGGTCTGGCTCGAAGGGCTCGTTCATCCATGGGATCGGAGCGGCCGGCCCGGCGGCTCCATCGCTGCCGAACGAGCTCAGCGTGTAGGTGAGGTTTCCGCCTCCGGGGGCGTAATTAAAGGCATTTCCCCACGCGTCGTTGACCGGAACGATCATCATGTAGTTGGGCTGCAGGCCCGCAAGGGCATTCACATAGCTACCATTGTCGACCGAATACGAGCCATTGGCCTTGGCGATGTTGTGCATTTCCGCCATGGAGCGGCGCTGGCGACTACGATTCACCGCCGTTAGAAGGGCCGGCACGACGATCGCGACGAGAATGCCGAGAACTGCCACGACAACAATCATCTCGATCAGCGTGAAGCCGCGTTCGCGTTTTCCTCGGAAATTCATCATGTGAACAGTTTTGCTCAGGTATAATCAACAAAGACTATCCTAGATAGTGCAAATATCATTCCAAGCTTTTTTCTAACAGTATAAAAGTTCAAAACGCTCTTATGCTCTCTGAATCACTCAGATCCGCAGAGCATCGCAGCCGGACCAGTCCTGGGGTATCTGGTGCCTTCGGGGGGAGGCCTTTCGTGCCTGCCAACGCAGAGCAGGTGCGCGGGCTCCTGCTGGAGAACCTGTGTTGTGCCCTCGATTCCGTGGCAGAATGGCCCCTCAATGAAGAGCGAACCTGAACGATTGATCGTTGGTCTGCCCATGTTTCGGGCCCTGTCCGAGCCAGATCGCCTCGAACTGGCGAAGGTGGCGCACATCCGTCTCTACCAGAAAGGCCACACGATCTTCTCC
>CALAKE010000357.1 GCA_937922775.1 uncultured bacterium
GGCCTCCGTGTCGATGAAGCTCAGCCAGCTCGGCCAGGCGATCAGCGATGACCTTGTTGGCGAGAACCTTCGCGTCATTCTTTCCAAGGCGGTCGAGCTCGACAACTTCGTTCGCATCGATATCGAAGACAGTTCCACCACGGAACGCACGATGAACACCATGAAAACGGTGCGCTCCGAGTTCAGCAACGTTGGTGTCGCCGTGCAGTCGTATCTGCGGAGGAGCGAAGAAGACATCCGCGAGCTCAACAAGATCGACGCTCAGGTTCGCCTCTGCAAAGGGGCGTACAAAGAGCCCGCAGATGTGGCTTTCCAGAAGAAGACGGAAGTGGACGGAAGCTATATGAAACTGGCGGAGATGCTGCTCGACGACGGCAACTACCCCGCTTTCGCCACCCACGATCCGAGGATGATAGAACACGTCATCGAGTACGCCGAACGCAACAGGATCGGTCCAGAGCGCTACGAGTTTCAGATGCTCTACGGGATCCGCCGTGACGAACAGGTGAATCTGATCAAGAACGGCTACGGGATGCGCATCTATGTGCCCTACGGGGAGCAGTGGTGTCCCTACTTCATGCGTCGAATCGCCGAGCGCCCGGCCAACGCCATGTTCGTCATGCGTGCCATGGTAAAGGGCTGATCGGGGCGCTGGCTGCACGGGTCGACTCGGTTCGACGCTCGACGGAGGACGATCGATGAGCGAGATCCGAGGCTGGACAAGGCGAAACTTCATTGGGCTCACGGGCGCCGCCACCGGAGCGTCCCTCCTGCCCCTGGCTGCTGCCGACCGCACCTTTGCCGCGGCGATGCGAACCATAAGGCCTCGCTCCGAAGCGCAGAGATCGCCCGGCAACGACAGCGATTGGTCCGACGTGCTCGGCGCCTTCGACCTCGGTGGTCGGATCACGATGAACTCGGCCAACCTGGCGCCTGCCTCGGGACCGGCGCGGGCTGCCTTCACCAGCCTCGCAGCGTCGATCGATTCCGATCCCTCATTTCAAAACCGGGCACAGTTCGCCGATGCGCGCCGCGTCACTCGCGAGCGACTCGCCGCCTTCCTGAAGGCCGATCCTGAAGAAATCGTCCTCACCCGCAATACCACGGAAGGCAACAACTTCATCGTCCAGGGCCTCGACCTGGGTCCCGGCGACGAAGTGTTGCTGAGCGCGCATAACCACCCCAGCAACATGGCCTCATGGAAAGTGCGCGCCGACCGAGCGGGCTTCAAGGTCATCGAGGTGCCCTTGGCAACGCCCGCTCCCAGCCCGGAGGCGCTCCTGGATGGTTTCCGCGCTGCCGCCACACCTCGTACCCGAGTCGTTTCCTATAGCCATGTCACGAACACGGCGGGCTGTCGCTACCCGGCGCGAGAGATCTCGGAATGGGCGCGTGAGCAGAATATCCTGACCCTCGCTGATGGGGCCCAAACCTGTGGCGCTCTGGATGTCGACCTGCACGACCTGGGTTGTGACTTCTATACGGCGAGCGGGCACAAATGGCCCTGCTCCCCGCGTGAGGTGGGAGTTCTTTACATCCGCAACGACCGTCAGTCGGAGGTTTGGCCGAGCGTAGTGGGCTTGGGACCTTCCGAGGATGGCGCCCCCGATCGCTTCGAGGAGCTCGGCCAGCGCGATGATGCCGCCCTGGCTGCCTTCGGCCACGCGGTTCTGTTTCTGCAGGAAATCGGAAGCGCCGCGATCGAGGCGCGCATCGCGGCGCTGACAAGCTTGCTGAAGGAGGAGCTCAGCAAGCTACCCGGCGTCACGATCTATGCCCCCTTGGCAGCGGATTTTTCTGGTGGGGTCGTGACCTTTCACGTCGATGGCGTGGATGCACGCCGTGCGCATGAGTGGTTGTATCGAGAGCGACAGATCGTCAGCGCGCCGAGTGGTGTCGAGGCCGGGGGCATTCGCTTCTCGCCGCATATCTACACATCCCTGGCCGAGTGCGAGCGGGCAGTGGAAGCGATGCGAGAGATCATCAGCGGCGCCGTACAAATCTGAAGGCTTCAGCGCTCACCCGCGGCCGGATCAGCGTTTGCCTTCACCGAACGGGACCGGCCCCGTGGGGCCTCGTTGTGCCAGCAACTCCCGGGTCTGGCAGGGTGCCCGCTTCGTCTCGCAGGCATCGAAAACCGAGAACATGAAGGCGAGCTCGGCCTCCACCCAATCGGAGTCATTGCGTTGGACTGTAACCGGCGACACGTCGAGCTGCTGGCGATCGGCGACCCTGTAGTTGCGGCGCATGTCGAGGCGACCATCCGCATCGAGGAAGATCGCGTGGACGATGCCCGTCGGGCTGAGGATCCGATAGCACTCGCGAAGGTACCGACGTGCAACTACGAACGGCATGCAGGCGAAAACGTTCCACGCACAGATTGCCGTAAACGCCTCGTCCTCGAACGGCAGGCTGCGCTCGCGGACCCTCTCGGCCGCGAGGGTCAAGTTCGTGATCGGCTGGGTCGACAGATGCTCCGTCTCGTGTCGTAGCAGGTCGTAGCAGGTAACCTTGAAGCCCCTCTCACCCCAGAATTGGATGTTCGACTGCGTAGCGCTCCCCAGGTCGAGTATGCGCGCAGGCCCTCGATCGGGATCGAGTGCCCGCACGAGGCGCCAGAACAGGATCGATGTATAACGCCGATCCGGCAGAGGCTCGGTATCGTCACCACTCGCCAGCAGGGTGGCCGGCTCAGCATCCGGCGTGGCGAAATCCTGGGTGCGGAAGTCGCGGGAGTCATCGTGGCTCGCCATTCAGCGCGGCCTACGGGACCAAAATCCGCACGGCGAAGCGTACTTGCGTGCGAACCGGTGGGTCGAAAGGAGTGTCGTCATTGCGTCGCAACTCGACTCGAAGGGTGTGACTGCCGGCGCCGACGCCCTTGTAGGTGAAGTTGTCAGTAAAGGTCTTCACCGGTGGCGCGTCATCGAGACGAAGGAGGACATAGGCTCCCATCCGCGACCTGCGTGGCGACAGCGTGACTCCCTCGACCTCCATTCGGACCTCGACGTCGGGTCCCGTCACCTGGGCGTCCTGCCCGGGCGACAACACGCTGACCCGTGGTTGCGTTTCCTGGCTGGTCTCCGCGGGCGCTGCCAGAAGAAGGCACGCCAGGGCGATGAGGAGTACTGTCCGCTCGAGCATTCGGCGCATCGTGAAAAGACCTCCTACCTTTGAATCCAGCATAGCAGGAATGCCTGCGAGGATTGAACGGGGTATCAGAGGCTGTACGTGGCCATCGCGAGCGACGGCGACGGGGACACTAGTGGCTGCCACCCGCCGTCTCTGTGCTGAACGATCGCAGCGCCATAATCTCGGGGTTCGATAGGCGGAACGGACCGTCCTCACTGCCGACTGCCCACAGCTCGTTGATGTCGAATGCCTGCCGCATCAGGCCTTCATCGGAATGGTCGAGCTTCGCGAGAAGGATGTGGACCATCTCGTGAGCCGCGGCCCGGGCGACGATCAGAGCGGTCAACGAAGGCAACCTGTCACCGCAATCCTCGGGCGCGAGGGAATCGATGTAGGGGTCGACCTCGATTCCTCGCATACTCGCTTCGATACGAGCCTCGACGGCCTGGCGGCACCTCCACACGGCCTGCTGGCGAAACCAAATCGCCTGCCTGTAGAAGACGAAGCAGTTTCTGCCGATGCCGGTATCGTCGTGAGGGGCGATTCCGATGATGTTCGAGGGGCCCTGGAACCACCTCGTGCCATCCGACGGCAGGACGACGATTCGCAGCTCATTCGGGGCCAGGCGCCGGCGGGGGGAAGCGTTCGAGACCCATGTGATCTGCACACCGGCGTCGGAGAAGATCCTATTGATCTCCGCCTGGATCGTCGTGAGCTCGTCCGTGGGCAGATACTGGTGGTCGAGCAGGTAAACGACGACGTCACCCGTCGGAGCCGGGTCCTGCTCCTGCTCCTCCACCGCCCCGGCGCCCCCGACCAGCACGAGCGACGCCATGGCAGCCAGTACGGAGACGCGAACAGCAAGCGGGAGCCAGGAATCAGGGATCCCTCGACGACAGAATCGGCGTATTTTGGTCGACAGTTTCACGGTGTGAAGATTCAGGCGGGGAGATTTTGGGTATTCGGCACCAATGCATCAGAATACTACAACATGGCATCGCTGGGGCGGCCGCGCTGAATCCAGGACCACTTGGCGTAGCCGCGAGCACAGCCTGCAGAAGAATTGCCTAGCCGACTGAGACGCCGTCGGATTCCCACACGATCTGCTGATCACCCCGCACCCCGCGGTTGATCACGCCCTCGATGATATCGACCCCTTTCGAGCTGATGAACCGGGCCACTCCATCGCTGGTCACGATCCCCTGAGATTCCAGAACCCCGCCTGATACCCGCAACTGGAACCTGAAATCGGATCCGTCCTCGCTCTTGACCACGAAGGCGCACCGAGCCTGCTCAATGCTGCCGTCCGCGGCGGTTTCCCAAACAGGATCGCCTGAGCGTATGCGAAAGGTCTGCTGCGACTCGCCGTCGATGAAGATCCAGGAGTATGCGGCCACGTAGCCCCTCAGGGTGAAATCAAGCGGTTTTGACCATGCGCCAGATGTCGCTAATCGCCGGTCGCTTGCCGTGCATGAGGATCGAGACCCGGAAGACCTTTGCCGCGGCGTAAACCGACACCATCACACCGAGCAGCAGGAGCAGGATACCGAGCCAGACTTCCCATAGCGGTGGCTCCGCGACATTGACGCGGGCGAACATGGCGAACGGGGTGAAGAGCGGGATGAAGCTCAGCACCTTGGACGCGAAAGCGTTCGGGTTGGTCATCACATAGAAAGTGGAGAAGAAGCCGATGAGAATCGGCAACATGCCGGGAAACATCGCGTGCTGCAGCTCCTCGGTGCTGTTGCATGTAGCTCCAATGGCCGCGAACAGCGTCACGTACATGAGGTATCCCAGCAGGAAGAAGACCACGAAGTAGGAGAGCGTACCGAGGCTGAAGGCCTCCGCCAGATTCAGGTCCATGAGTCCGTCGGCCATCGCCAGAGCCGGCAATACGTAGAGGACCGCCACTAGGCCCATGCCGATCCAAACCGCGAGTTGCGTCAGTCCCGCGCCCAATACTCCGAGAATCTTGCCTGCCATGAACTCGACCGCCGTAACCGCGCCGATGATCAGCTCGATGAGGCGCGAGCTCTTCTCCTCGACGATGGCCAGGGCCATCTGCTGGCCGTGCATCAAAGTCATCATGTAAATCAGCATGCCGAGGACGAAGGTACTGATATAGGCGACCCAAAACCCTCCTGCCTCCTCGCCCTCCTCCGACACCGTGATGGTTTCGAGGTCGGCGCCCTGAACCCTGCGCACGCGCGTCAGCTCCTCACCGGTGAACCAGTTCTCCAGCACCGCGGCGCTGACGGCTCTCTCCAGCCTCCCGATGATCACCGGGTTGCCCGTCTCACGGGCGAAATACTGGGCGCGGGCGAGGATCTCGCTGTCGGGCCGGAGAACGAGATACCCGTCGAGGTCGCCCTCGCGGATAGCGTCCGACATGCGCTGGCGGACTGCTTCCTGCTCCGCGGGCGCGACCTCCACGCTTTCCTCGATGGTGATCGGAAGCGCCTCGATCGCTTCGAGTCGCTCGGTCAGATTGGCCCCGATGCCCGTCTCGTAGTCCACTACGGCGAGCCGGAGCTCGTCGATGTCGGTCCGCTGCAGCAGGCCGGAGATGCTGCCCCAGACAACGAAAAGGCCGGGAACGAGAAGTGTCGTGAAGATGAAGGCCTTGCTGCGTACGCGGGCGATGAACTCCCTACGAGCCACTTGGGTGACCTTGTTGAGGTTCATGATTCCACCTCGTGGCGTGGGTCGTAGCCCACCTTGTCCAAGAAGATGTCCTCGACGGAAGGTTCCTCCAGCGAGAACCCGCGCACCGTTACCCGGTCCAGAAGCTGTCGCAGCACCATCTGCGCGTCGGTGGTCGGGTCCATGAGCAGGCTGGCGCTGCGCCCCGAATCCCGCACCTCGCGCACGCCCTCCAGGCCCGCCAGTGCGCTGGCATCACCGTCGTAGTCGAGTCGCACGGTGCTCTTCCCGTAGGAAGCTCTGATTTCGTCGAGCTTTCCCGTGAGCACCGCCTGCCCCTGATGAATCAGGCAAATCGACTCGCACATCTGTTCCACCTGATCCATCCGGTGGGTCGACAACACCACGGTCGCGCCGCGCGCCTTCTGCTCCAAGATGAGATCCTTGAGCAGCCTCGTGTTCACCGGGTCGAGACCGCTGAACGGCTCATCGAGTACGACAAGGTCAGGCTCATGGATCACGGCAGCGGCGAATTGCACCTTTTGCTGCATGCCCTTCGAGAGCTCGAGGGTTTGCGATTTCGCCTTTTCGGCAAGGCCGAGATTCTCGAGCCAATCGCCGGCCCGTCGCTTCGCCTCGCGGAAGGAGAGGCCACGGATGGTGCCCAGGAAGGCGAGTTGCTCATCGATCCGCATACGCGGGTACAGGCCCCGCTCCTCCGGGAGATAGCCGAGCTGATCGCGGACGGAAAGAGGATCTTGATGCCCGAGCACCAGGAGAGAGCCATCGTCCGGAACGAAAATCCCCAACACGATGCGAATCGTCGTCGTCTTGCCCGATCCATTCGGGCCGAGCAGGCCGAAGATCTGCCCCGGGGAAACCTCGAGCGATAGGTTGTCGACGGCGCGCGTGGTGTCGAAGTTCTTGACCAAATCCTCGCAGCGAATGGCGGTTTCAGCGGTCATAGAGATCTCGTTTTGGATATCTGGGTCTTCTTTCGCGGCCACAGGCTAGCCGCAAGCCAACTGATTGGCAAGCAGGGCCCCCGCTTGCACCGGCATTGGCATGCAAATACGCTGGACCTTCCCACTTCTGATGCACCATCCATCATGCCCAATCAGAGGGCTCGTGATCCATGAATGACATCGAGCAACCCGCTTCAGTCGCGTCGTCGCAGAAGGGCAGATCGCCCGCCTTCCACGCAGCAGGAGGAGCCTTGGCTACGCTGCTTGTCGTAGCCGTTCTGGCAGCGATGTTCTGGCCGTCGGGCGCGCCCCCAGGAATGGGGGGGCAGGGAGGGCCTCCGGGAGAGGGCGACGGCGCCGGTGGAGGGATGGGTTTCGGTCCCATGGCGGTCGAGGTGACTCAAGCCATCGAGACCATCGCTGCCGAGCCGGTTCAGCTCGTCGGTAGCGTGGCTCCACACCGCCAGTCGGTGATCGCCAGCGAGGTCGATAGTGCCGTTGCCGAGATCGCAGTCGATGAAGGGCATCGAGTACGGGCGGGTGCCCTCCTCGTGCAGCTCAACACCACGACCGCCGAGCTCAACCTGGCGGCGGCCTTGGCGAGTCGGGAGGAAGCATCAGCGCGACTGGTTCGTTTCGAGTCCGAGCTCGTGCGAATGACTGACTTGATGGGGCGCAACGCAATCTCGCAGAGAGAGCTCGATCAGGCGACAGCCGACCGTGATGAGCAGGCTCAGAGTGTGGTGCGCTTCACGGCCGACGCCGCGCGACTCGAAGAGCTCATCAGCAAGGCCAGTATCACCGCTCCCTATGCAGGGCAGGTGTCAGCCGTTCACCTCGAGGTCGGCGAGTGGGCCAGTCGCGGCGGCCAGGTCGTGACGCTGGTCGACTTGTCCGAGGTCGAGGTGACCGTGCCGGTGCCCGAGCGCTACGTCGCCGCTGCGGATCAGGCTCGCAGGGCCGGAGTGCGGGTCCCCGTTACCTTCGATGCCGTTCCGGGGCGCGTCTTCGAAGGTGAAGTGAAGGCGATCATCCCCGAGGCAAATCCGGGGTCGCGCACGTTTCCGGTGCTGGTCGCGGTGGAGAATCCCGAAAACCTGATCCAGGGCGGCATGGTCGCACGCGTGCTGACACAGGTGGGTGATCTGGTGCCGACCGTCCTCGTACCCAAAGATGCGCTGGTGCTGCGTGGTGGCTTCACTTTCGTCATGCGTGTGCAGCCGATGCCCGCGGAGGGCGACGCAGCGGCCCCAGCTGATTCGGCGGGCTCGGGGGGGACGGGACCACCGATGGGCATGGTTGTGGAGGTTCCGGTGCAGGTAGGTCCGGGAATCGGCTCGTGGCAAGCAATCGTCGGCGCCATCGCGAACGGCGATTCGATCGTCGTACGCGGCAACGAGAATCTGCGCACCGGGATGACCGTGATTATCGCCGGGGAAATTGCCGTCGAGCCGCCCCCGCCACCCGATCCCGGCCGACCCATGGCGGGCAGAGTGGGAGAGGCGAGCGCGCAATGAAGCTCGTCGATTCCGCCATCCGCTACCCCGTCAGCGTCACCGTCGGGGTCCTGCTGGTCGTCCTTTTCGGCCTTCTGTCGCTGTTTCGCATTCCGGTGCAGCTCATACCGGACGTCGAGACGCCGCAGGTAACGGTCACGACCATCTGGCCCGGCGCATCTCCGGAGGAAATCGAGACCGAGATCGTTCAGGAACAAGAGGAGTTTCTCAAGACGCTCGAGGGGCTTTCCGAGATGACCAGCGAGAGCATGGAGTCGCTGGGACGCGTCGTGCTGCGATTCCAGACGGGCACGGATCTGGAGTCCTCCATGCTGCTGGTCAACAACAAGCTGCAGCAGGTGCCATCGTATCCCCAGAACGCCCTCAAGCCGGTGATCACCACGCGTGACGCGGCCGAGGACGCGATGGCCTGGATGATTTTGAGCCCGGCCGAGGGCAGTGACCTCGACATCAGCCTGCAGCGCGATTTTGCCCTTGATGTGATCAAGCCTGCTCTCGAGAGGGTTCCCGGAGTGGCGTCCGCCAACATCATGGGAGGACGAGAGCGAGAGATTCAAGTGATCGTCGACCCGCAGGCGCTGGCGGGCCGTGGCCTGACTCTGAGCCAGGTCGGCCGGTCGCTTGACGCAGAGAACCGCGACATCAGCGCCGGAGATTTCGACGAGGGCAAGCGGCGCTACCTCGTGCGTTCGATTGCCGAGTATCGCAGCATCGAGGATGTCGAAAACGTCGTTCTCGCTTGGCGAGATGATGCCCCGGTTTATGTCAAGGACGTCGCCACGGTCGAGCTTGGCTACAAAAAGGCGCGTGACACGGTACGGCAGCGCGGGAGGCCGACCCTCGCCATCAATGCGGTCCGTCAAACGGGCACCAACACCCTGTTCGTCACGCAAGGATTGAACGAGGCCATCGCGGTGCTCAACGCGGGGTCGCTGGCCGAGCGCGGCATGACACTCGAGATCGCCTTCATCGAGAGTGACTACATCGAAGACGCGATCGCGCTCGTGCGACGCAATATCTTCGTCGGCGGCCTGCTGGCTATCGCGACGTTGTTGTTCTTCTTGCGTTCGATTTCCAGCACGACGGTCATCGCTACGGCCATCCCCGTGAGCATCATCGGCACGTTCTTGGCAATGACCCTGTTGGGGCGCAACATCAATGTTGTCAGCTTGGCCGGTCTGGCGTTTGCCGTGGGCATCATTGTCGACGCCTCCATTGTTGTCCTCGAGAACATCTATCGGCACATGCAGATGGGCAAGCGACGTCGGCAGGCCGCCTACGACGGCACCAGCGAGGTCTGGGGAGCAGTTCTCGCTTCCGTGCTGACGACGGTCGCAGTGTTCCTCCCCGTGCTTTTCGTGCAGGAGGAGGCCGGGCAGCTTTTCCGCGACATCGCTGTTGCGGTGAGCGCAGCCGTTCTGATTTCTCTGGTCGTGTCGATTACCCTCATTCCCTCTCTTTCGGCGCGTATCCTGAGCGCCGTGGTGACCTCTCGAGACGAGGACGAGGAGGAGCGGGCGCCCGCGGACAAGAGCTGGCGCAATCTGTGGGGGCATGCCCATAGGGCCCACTACTTCACTCGTGACTTCGGCAACTTCATCTACTGGCTAACCGGTTCGGTGAAGTGGAGGGTTGTCCTCGTTGTTGGCCTCACGGTGGGCGCCGTGCTCATCGCTTGGTCTCTCGTGCCTCCGACCGAGTACCTGCCCACCGGCAACGTCAACTTCGCTTTCGGCATCATCCTTCCGCCGCCCGGCTACAACGTCGCCGAGTTCACCTCGATCGCCGAGCGCATTGAGGAGGAGCTGGCGCCGTACTGGGACGCGGAGCCGTTTTCCCCTGAGGCCGATCTTCTCGACGCGCCTCCGATCGATCAGTTCTTCTACGTCGCCTTCGGCAACATGACGTTCATGGGTGGCTCGGTCGACAGGCGACTTTCGGACGAGGCGCACTTGATGGTGCCGACGCTGCAACGTGCCGTTTCGCAAATTCCGGGCGCCATCGGCGTCGTCCAGCAACCGTCGATCTTCCAGCGCGGCGCCGATGCAGGGCGGGCCATCGATATCGACATTGCGGGCCCCGACCTCGAGCAGTTGATCCAGCTCGGCGGCAGGATCTTCATGGGCTCTATGGCGGCCGTTCCGGGCTCTCAGGCTCGACCCATTCCCAGCCTCGATCTCGGCAACCCAGAGGTGCGTCTGATCGTCGACAGAGAGCGAGCCGCCGAGCTCGGCCTGAGTGCCCAGGATGTCGGCTATGCCCTCAACGCCCTCGTCGACGGCGTCAAGGTGAGCGAGTACCAGTACCGGGGTGAGGCTATCGACATGCTCTTGCTCGGGGCGCCCCGGTTTGCGGAGCACAGTCAGGACATCGCCAACCTGATCATCGCGACGCCGATCGGACGCTCGGTGAGCATCGGCGACGTCGGACGCGTGACGACCACGAGTGGACCGCAACAGATCAATCACATCGAGCGCCAGCGCGCGATCACGATCCAGGTGATTCCTCCGCAGACGATTCCGCTGGAGACCGCGATGGCCAACCTCGACCAGCATGTGCTGGAGCCGATGCGGCTCGATGGCTCCCTCGGCGGGATCTACGACGCCCGACTTGCCGGTACTGCCGACAAGCTCACGGCGGCGCGGCGGGCGCTGCAGGGCAACTTCCTGCTGGCCTTGCTGGTTACTTACTTGCTCATGGCGGCTCTCTTCGAGTCGTTCGTTTATCCGCTGGTCATCCTGTTTTCCGTGCCCTTCGCTACGGTCGGCGGATTTTTGGGCCTGGCGGCGGTCAACACATTCCTCACGTATCAGGCGCTCGACGTCGTAGCGATGCTGGGCTTCGTCATCCTCATCGGCATCGTGGTCAACAATGCGATCCTGATCGTGCACCAGACGCTCAACTACATTAGCGACCGAGGCCTGGACTACCGTGAAGCACTCCGGCAGGCCGTAACCGACCGCATCCGCCCGATCTTCATGAGCACGACGACATCGGTCATGGGCATGGCGCCTTTGGTTCTTTTCCAGGGCGCCGGTTCGGAGATCTACCGTGGCCTGGGTAGCGTCGTGGTCGGTGGGCTGCTGGTTTCGACTTTCTTCACGCTGCTGTTGGTACCGTCGGTCTTTTCACTGGTGATGGATCTACAGGCCGCCATACGCAAGGCGTGGCAACGTAGGACAGAGACAGCGCCGGCCGAGGCCTGAGGCCTAGGTCCTGAGGCCGGAAGACAACCTGAGACCTGGAGACAATTGGGGGGGACATGCCGCAAGAATTCGGAGTGATCGGCCTTGGCGTCATGGGGCAGAGCTTGGCGCTCAACATCGAGCGCAACGGATTCTCGGTCGCCGTCTACAACCGCCATCCCGAGATCACGAGGGAGTACTTGGAGCAGCGCGCGGCGGGAAGACAGATGACGGGGGCCGGCTCGATGGCGGAGCTCGTCGCTTCCCTGCAGCGCCCGCGTCGCATTCTGCTGATGGTCAAGGCCGGCGCGGTAATCGACGCCGTTCTCGAGGAGCTCGTGCCGCACCTGGAACCTGGAGACCTGGTGATCGACGGCGGCAACACGTTGTTCCGGGATACCGACCGACGGCAGGCGGCGCTCGCCGAGCGAGGGCTGAGCTATGTCGGC